>JBCDLQ010000010.1:0-15652 GCA_039414335.1 Pseudomonadota bacterium
CAGCACGGCCGCAACGGCATGATGCCGGCCCAGGCCGACCTGTTGGGTGAAGCCCGGACTCGCCTGGTCGCAGCCTACGTGCTCAGTCTGGCCAACGAGGCCGTGGCGGAGCAATGACCGACGCCACCCGGCCCATCGAGCGAGCGGCGGCCGTAGCGCCGCCGCCTCGCCCTCTGGCCCAGCGCCTGGGGGCGATCCTCTGGCCTTCTTTCTTTGCCGCTGCTGTTGCCACGGTGGTCTTTTTCATGGCCGTGGACCCGCTGGTCCTGCGCGACATCACCTTCCCCGAGATGGAGATTTCGCGCCACGGCGGCTACACGATTGCCTTCTTCCTGTTCTGGACGGCCACGGCTTCGTCCAGCCTGTTCACCTGGATCCTGCTGCGCCCGACTAGCCGTTTCAACGCCAAACGCGATCAAAGCTGACGACCGATGAGCGACAACAGCGACCTGCCTGAAGCGATACCGCTTTACGTCAAACACGACAAGGTCTACTCGCGTGAGATTCACGGCCGTTTCTCTCGTCTGCGGGTCATTGCCGCCTGGGTCCTGCTCGGCCTGTTCTACGTCCTGCCCTGGATCAATCTCGGCGGTACCCAGATCGTCCTCTTCGACCTGCCCAATCGTCAGTTCCACTACTTCGGCCTGACCCTGTGGCCCCAGGATCTGTTCATCCTGTCGCTGTTGCTGGCGATAGCGGCCTTCACGCTGTTCTTCTTCACCGCCCTGGCCGGACGACTGTGGTGCGGCTACGCCTGCCCGCAAACGGTCTGGACCGAAGTCTTCTTGTGGATGGAACGGGTGACCGAGGGTTCACGCAACCGGCGCATGAAGCTGGACAAGGGCCCCTGGAACAAGAACAAGGTCATGCGCAAATCGACCAAGCAGTTCCTGTGGGTCACCTTCGCCCTGTGGACGGGATTCACCTTCGTCGGCTTCTTCGTGCCGATTCGCGAGCTGGCGATGCGCATTCCCAGCTTCGAGCTGGGCGGCTGGGAAACCTTTTGGCTGTTCTTCTACGGTTTCGCCACCTACGGCAACGCCGGCTATCTGCGCGAGCAGGTGTGCAAGTACATGTGCCCCTATGCACGTTTCCAGTCAGCCATGTTCGATGCCGACAGCCTGGTCATCTCCTACGATGTGGACCGCGGCGAGCCGCGCGGAGGCCGTCGGCGCAATGCGAATCCGCAAGAATTGGGCCTCGGTGACTGCATCGACTGCAAGGCCTGCGTCCAGGTCTGCCCGACGGGTATCGACATTCGCGACGGTCTGCAAATCGAATGCATCGCCTGCGCGGCCTGCATCGATATCTGCGACGAGGTCATGAACAAGATGGGTTACGCGCGAGGCCTCGTACGCTACACCACGGAGAACGCGATCCAGGGCAAGCCGACTCGCGTCCTGCGCCCGCGTATCTTCATCTACCTCTTCATCCTGCTGGGACTGATGACCCTGGTCGGCATGATCCTGACCGGACGCGACCCCTTGATCGGCGATGTGCTGCGAGACCGCACCTCGCTCTATCGGGTGGTCGGCAGCGATCTGGAAAACAGCTATCGACTGAAGCTGTCGAATCGGACCGAAGCACCGCTGGAGGTCGTCGTCAGCGTGTCCGGACTGGACGGCATCCGGGTGGTCGAACCCCTGGACAGCTTCTCGATTCAGCCCAGCGAATCCGGCGACTACGCCCTGACACTGGCGCTGCCCCTGACGGCCGCTGATCCTGGCATGCTGCCGGTCACGGTCACCGCCAGCGGACCGGACGGCGAGGCCTATCAGGTCATCGAAACCCGCT
Source organism: Pseudomonadota bacterium (assembly GCA_039414335.1). GTDB lineage: Bacteria > Pseudomonadota > Gammaproteobacteria > Xanthomonadales > Wenzhouxiangellaceae > Wenzhouxiangella. The sequence goes on from JBCDLQ010000010.1 coordinate 1,795, forward strand.
TCTATGTCCCCGCCAACCCGAACTGAATGGAATCATCGAATCATGAGTGAGTATGCAGTCAATCCTTGGTATCGCGAACCCTGGCCCTGGTTCATCATCGGCATTCTGGGTCTGGGCGTGTTCTTTGGTATTTCAATCCTGATGATCGGCCTGTCGAATCCGCCCCAGATGGTGCGCGGTGAGTACGAGCGCTTCGGTCGGGGCATGGTTGACGTCGGCAGTCGCACGCAGCAGGCACGCGAGCTGGGGCTGAGCGCGCAGATCAGTGAACGCAATGGCGAATGGATGCTCGATCTGTCGGCCAACGACACGGTCAATCTGCCCGATCAACTGCTGCTGGTCGTCCAGCATCCGGTGAATGCCGAGCTCGACCGGACCGTGCTGATGGAGCGCGACACCTATGGCTTGTACCACGGTGAGTGGGCCGAGCCGCCGCACCACGCCACACTCATCCTGCAGGATCTGTCCCAGAGCTGGTGGATCAGCGCCCATCTCGGCGACACCCCTGAAAGCACGATGACTTTGATTCCCAGGCGTCTGTGAGTGCCGTTCTCTCCAATGACGGCCCGGACCCCGCGGCCGCTTCCATTGCCTGCGGGCACTGTGGAGAACCCGTTCCACAGGGACTGAAGCTCTACGCCAAGGTCGCCGGAGAATCGCAGCCCATGTGCTGTAATGGCTGCCAGACCATTGCCACCCTGATCGACGGCGCGGGCCTGGGGCGTTACTACGACTTCCGCGACGCCCTGCCGCAACGTCCTGATGAAACGATCCAGTCGCAAGAGGACTTTCTGGCCTGGGACCGTAATGCGGTTCTCGATCATCACGCTCGTCGAATCCGCCCGGGTCAGGTCGAACTGGCCCTCGTGCTGGAGAATGTCCACTGCGCCGCCTGTTCCTGGCTGATCCGTCGCTTCGTTGGCGAACTACCCGGCGTGGAATCGCTGCAGGTCGATATCGCGGATGGCCGCGCCATGCTGCGCCTGAATCCCGAGCGCACGCCCCTGAGCGAAGTGGCCGCGCGTCTCGCTTCCCTGGGATACGGACCGCATCTGGATACACCGGAAGCGGGCCAGGATCGCGATCGCGACCAGCGCCATGAGATGCTCAAAGCCCTCGTCGTGGCTGGCCTCGGCATGATGCAGGTCATGAGCTTCGCGCTGGCCGGATACATCGGCGCCATGCAGGATATCGACGCGACCAGCGAGCGCTTCTTTCAGTTGATCAGCATGGTAGTAGCGGTTCCCGTTGCCCTGTACTCAGGACGAATCTTTTACCGCTCGGCCTGGCGAACACTCAAGAGTGGGCGCATGGGCATGGACGTACCGGTTGCCCTGGCCATGCTGCTGGCCTTGTTGTCGAGCATCGTGATCACCTGGCTGGACGCGGGAGAGACCTATTTCGATTCGGTCGTCATGTTCATCTTCTTTCTCCTGCTGGGTCGCTACGCGGTGCTCGTGGCTCGACAGAAGGCAGGAAGACTGCACTCAGCGCTGGCGCGCGCCTTGCCGACCCAGGTCCGCCGCTTGAGCCAGAAAGGCTCGGAACTGGTCTCGATGGTTGAGCTCCAGGTGGGTGACCGCCTGCAGATCAGCACCGGCGAAACGATCGCCGCAGACGGCACGATCCTCAAAGGCCACGCCCGGATCGATGAGTCACTGCTGTCCGGTGAGTCCATACCCAGCAAGCGTCAGGCAGGAGATGCGGTCATGGCGGGCAGTCTCATTCGCGATGGTCAGATCGAACTCCGCATCGATCAACTCGGCCAGAACACGACCCTGTCAGGGATCGTCCGACTGCTCGATCAGGCACGCCAGTTCCGGCCCCGGATGGCGCAGCTGGCTGACCGCGTCGCCGGCGTTTTCGTCACCGTGGTCCTGTCGGCCGCGGCGGTCACCGGCCTGATCTGGTGGCAGATCGACGCCACTCACGCGCTACCCGTGGCGCTCGCCGTACTCGTCGTCTCCTGCCCTTGTGCACTGGCCCTGGGCACCCCCGTGGCCCTGGCATCGGCCACGCGCGGCCTGGCCCGTTTAGGCATTCTGATCCACCGACCCGATGCGCTCGAAGCCCTGCCCCGATTGACCCATCTGGTCTTGGACAAGACCGGGACGCTGACGCAGTCTCGCCCTGAACTGATTGAAACCCGCGTGATCGGCGACATGGACCCGTCTCGCGCCAGGCGTCTCGCCGGCCGATTGGAACGGGTCAGCCGCCATCCGCTGGGGCTGGCCTTTTCCCCCTTCGATGATGGCGCACCGGTTACCGATGGCCTGTCCGTCACGGCCAGCGGCGTCAGCGGCGTGATCGAAGGTCAGGCCTATCGCCTCGGCAAGGCAGGCTTCATCGAAACGATGATCGGAGAGCCGGTCACCGAGCCGGGGCAAGGACAATGGCTGGCGCTGGCCAATGAACAAGGCTTGCTCGCCTGGTTCCTTCTCGATCTGCCCCTGCGTCAGGGCGCCGCCGAACTGGTGCAGCAACTCCAGGCCAGCGGCAAGACGCTATGGCTGGCCTCCGGCGATCGTTTTGCAAATGTCGAGGCCCTTGCCACATCACTAGGCATCCAGAACTACCATGCCGAACTTTCACCGGAGGAGAAGCTGGCCCTCATGCGCAAGCTGCAGGCCGAGGGCGCGACGGTCGCCATGATCGGCGACGGCATCAACGATGCGCCGGTGTTGGCCGGTGCCGATGTGTCCATGGCTCTGGCCGAGGGCGCCGACATCGCGCGCACCCAGGCGGACCTGGTCGTGACCGGCCCCGGCCTGGACCGCCTCGGCTCGGCGCTTGCGCTGGCCCCCCGGGTCCGCCGCACGATCATCCAGAACCTGTCCTGGGCCCTGGGCTACAACCTGCTGGCCCTGCCCTTCGCCATGGCCGGCCTGATTCCGCCCTGGCTGGCCGCCATCGGCATGTCGGCCTCGAGTCTGATCGTCGTTCTTAATGCCCGTCGTCTGGGCAATGAATCAACCAAGGCGCAATCACCATCCCGTATGATGCTCGCATCACCACCCGCTGGACCCTCATGAGCATCATCTACGTTCTGATTCCCCTGTCGATCATCCTGATGATTCTCGCCATCGGGTTTTTCTTCTGGGCCGTCAAGAACAATCAGTTCGATGACCTGGACACCCCGGCGCTGGACGTGCTCGATGACGATCCTCCTGCTCGGAATCGCAACGAAACCTCCGACGACCAGGCCTGAGAATCGATCAATCTCTCCTCCCTGTCGGCTTATCTGACGGGGATCAAGCCATCCTGCGAATCGATCCCTACACTGTTTGATCATGAATCCCGAAACCGCACTGTTGACTGGCTTTCTCGCCGGTCTGTTCGGCTCCACCCACTGCCTGGCCATGTGCGGCGGCATCGTCGGCCTGCTGCACAGCCAGCTGCCTCAGGGAAAGGGTGTATTGAGCGTCGGTTTCCATCTCGGCAGAATCACCAGCTATCTGGCCATTGCGCTCCTTGCGACCCTGATCGGCATGCTGCCCGCGCAGCTGATGCCCGAAGCGGCACCGACCCTCATGCGCATCGGCCTCGGCCTGCTGATCGTCAGCATGGCAGTCTACGTGGCCGTCCCGGGTCGGTTCCGAGACATCGCCGGCCAGCTGGCCGCACCGCTGACGCGGAGACTGATGCCGCTACTGTCGAAATTTCTACCGGTCCGCTCCCTGGACCAGGCCCTCGGCCTTGGCCTGCTCTGGGGCCTGCTGCCCTGCGGCCTGCTCTATTCGGTCGTCGCCGCCGCCGTCCTGCTGGCCGACCCCCTCGCCACCACGGCCATGGTCCTTGCCTTCGGAGCGGGAACGGTTCCGCTGCTGCTCGGCAGCGGTCTGCTGATGCTGCGCGTCCGCTCAGCCATCAACCGCCGACCCTTGCGCTGGGCCGCGGCTTTGCTGCTGACCCTGACGGGTGTGTTGATTGCGGCTGGGCCGCAGTTGGCGCATCGGATTGATCATCCATGGATGCACTTTCTAGTGGATTGTGTTTCTTAGGATTTGCCTTTTCGAGATGGGTGTCTTTCCGCTGCGCGGGGCCAAAGGTCAAGAGCGCTTGTTTGAATCCGCTTTGCGGATAAAGGCTTTCGCCAGCGCTTCGCTTGCCTCGCGAGTTTCTTTTGAATCGTTTGCCAAAAGAAACTCGCCCTGCAAGCGCAGTGCAGGTGTAAGCGAAAGGGTGGTTTGCGCGCAGCGCAAGAAGCCCTTGAGTGTCACCGGCCGCACGTGTGGGCGAAACGCCTTTGACCTTCATTCGCAAAGCGAATACCAACAAGCGCCTTTGACTGAAGCCCCGCGCAGCGGAAAGACACCCAAGCGGAAAAACAAACCAAGCCAAAGGCCAGCCAAAATCAGCCGGCCGCCAGGCCACCCCCCTACCCCTCTTCTGGGTACAGAAACTCCCACCACTCCGGCTGATCTTTCAGATGCAGATCGAACCAGGCCATGATCGTGTCCCACCACACGTAGCGCTTTTCGCGATCGAGAATCCAGTGGTCTTCTCCGGGAAACTCGATGAGTTCGACCTCGCGGCCGAGCAGCTTCAGCGCCGTGAACATCGTGTCTGACTCGCCGGGCGGGACATTGGTGTCGGAGTCGCCGGTCAGGAGCAGCAGGGGCGTGGTGATCTTGTCGGCGTTGTAGACCGGTGACTGGTCGATGTAGAGCTCGCGATTGTTCCAGGGGAAGCTGCCGCGGCTGGCGATGCCGGAGTAGCCATAGCCCCACCAGCCTTCTCCCCAGTAAGAGGTCAGCGTGCTGATGCCGGCATGGGAGATCGACGCGGCGAAGATATCGGTCAGCGTGGCCAGGTGCATGGTCATGAAGCCGCCGTAGCTGGCCCCGATATTGCCGACGCGCTCGGGATCCACGAAGTCATGGGCTTCCAGGAATTTCCCCGTGCCTTCGATGATGTCATCGGCCGTGTATTGACCCCAGGCGTTGACGTGGAGGGCCGAGAACTCCTGGCCGTAGGCGATCGTGCCCCGTGGCTGGAGCACGTAGACCACGTAGCCTTTGGCAGCCCAGAGATTGAAGGGATAGCGCCCGGTGAAGGCCCGACCCACGGGCACCGTGCCGCCGTAGTAATAGACGATCAAGGGATAGCGCTGGTCGGAATCGAAGTTGGGCGGTAGATAGTAGCGGCCGTCGATCTCGTCCCCGCTGGCGTTGGTGAATCTCCAGGGCCGGATCTCGCCAAACTCGACATCGCCATACTCGGAGGGCCGCGTGTCCATCACCAGTTCGCGATCACCTCGATCCAGATCAAGCAGGTGGACCCGCTGCGGCGTGGTCGCGCCGGTTCCGCGGACTGCCACCTTGACCCGACGGGTTTCTGATGCCGAGAACTGCTCCACCACCTCCAGGCCCGTATCGATGTCCTCGAAACCTTCGCGGTCGATATCGAAACGAACCAGCGCCGTGCCTTCGCCGCGCGCGACGGACATCAGCAAATCGCCGTTCGGAAGACGGTGGGCTGAGTTGATTGACGGATCGAAGTCTCGCGACAGGCTGCGCGCCGTCTCGCCATCGGCGCTCAGGGCATAGAGCTGCGTGTCGTATTCGTTGGGAATCAGCGGCGCTTCGGTGGTCGCACCATCAGCACCGGGCAGCCCGGGACCGGACAGCAGCCAGTAGCCTTCTGGCGCGAACATCGCACCGCCGAGCATCCGCAGCTGGGTGATGTCGCGGCGCTCGAGATTCTCCAGTTCCAGTTCGAACAGCTGCCATAGACTATGCGGCGGCTCGGCGTAATCGATGATGCGCTCGCTCATCAGCAGCCGTTCCCCGTCCGGATCGACGTCGAGCAGATTGATGCTGGCCTCGCCGGTGGTCAAGGGCCGAATCACACCGCTGGCGGCGTCAACCTGGAACCACTGCGTATTGTCTCGAAAGCTCCCCCAGCGGTCTTCCAGTGAACGGACACGGCGACGCAGGGCCGTGTCGCTCTCGTCGGGCAAGGTCCAGGAGAAGAGCAGGGAATCACCATCCGGATGCCAGATGAAGGTGCCCAGGCGTTCGTGATTGGCCAGCAGCAATCGAGGGCTCTCATCGGCAGGATGCAGCCAGAGGTTGTTGCCATGACGCACCGCCAGCGTCTGGCTATCGGGGCTCCAGATCAGCGCCGATGGCAGATCGTCGTGCCAGGCACGAAGCAAATCACCGCTGTCCACATCACGAATCTCCAGGCGAGACAGGGACAGATTCGCTGACTCGTCGCGACCGCTGAAGCGCAGGGCCAGCTGCTCTCCGTTCGGCGAGATCTGCAGCTGCGTGACCGTCTGGGCATTGGTCAGCCGTTCGGCCGTCACGCGGGTAGCCGCCGCCGTCAGCACATCGATCCGATCCTGTTCGGATTCACCCTCGAAGCTGAGTGATGGTGAGCCTTCCTCGCTGCTGCCCGCATGAATCATCCACACATCATGAATACCCGGCGGCAGGGTCAGGGCCACGGCACCATCGCTGAGGCTGACCGTCTTCCCGTCCAGGAAGACCGTCAGCTGCTCCAGGTTCTCGATTTTGAGCTTGCCCTGGACAAATCGCTCGACCTCGATGGGCAGCATCCAGACCTGGACGCGCTCAGAAACTCCCGTTGAGGGAGCCGCGACACGCCAGCTTAGTGATTCTCCAAAGACCTCGACCTCTCGTCCGGCGGCCGGTCGAGCCTGTCGAGCCTGTCGAGCCAGCTGGCCATAGAGCGAGCGCGTCATCGCATCGGTCTGGGTACTGTCCTGAAGCGCATCGGAGAGCAGCGGCAGATCCGACAGCATCAACACCTCGCCAACAGCTTGCGTCGTATCCACGGTGTCGTTTTCCTGAGCCAGAGCAGGTGCAGCCAGCAGCGCGAGGGCCAGCAAGAGCAAGGGTTTCATGAGCGAATCCTGATAGAAGTACATTGAAGAAGAGGCGCCAATCTATCAGATCAGACGTCATGAACTGAGGCCGTTTGATCCCGATCAATTGCCGGCCGCGCGCCTTGCCTTAGCCTCTAGTCCTCGATATTCCTGCGCTTCAAGCGCTCGGCTGTTTGATATGTCTGAATTGATGCGACCCAGTTTCGATCAGGATCTGATCGACCGCTATGGCGGACCGGGACCGCGCTATACCTCCTACCCGACCGCGGTGCAGTTTTCCGAAGACTTCGGGCCGGACGACTATGCGCGCGCACTGGCCGAGTCGAACAGCTTGCCCATTCCAGCGAATCTGTCGCTCTATGTGCACGTGCCGTTCTGTAGCAGTCCCTGCTTCTACTGCGCCTGCAACCGGGTGATCACCCGTTCGAAGACCGCCGGGGACCGTTTCCTGGACCATCTCGAGTCGGAGATGGATCTGATCGCGCCGCGAATCGACGCTGATCGCCAGGTCGAGCAACTGCATCTGGGTGGCGGCACGCCCACCTTCTTGAACCTTTGTCAGCTTGACCGCTTGACCAACGCCCTGCGACGGCGATTCACGTTCGCGCCCCAGGCCCAGCTGGGTCTGGAAATTGATCCGCGTACGGTGACGCCTCAAGGCATTCATGATCTTCATGAAATGGGCTACAACCGACTGTCGATCGGTGTGCAGGATCTGGATATTGCCGTGCAGAACGCGGTCAATCGCGTTCACGACGAAGCTATGGTTTTCAGCATCTACGGCGCCGCGCGCGCCGTCGGTTTCGATTCGGTCAGCGTCGACCTGATCTACGGCCTGCCCCTGCAGACCACAGCGGGCTTCGCCCACACGATCGAAACGATTTGTGAGCTGAAGCCGGACCGCGTTTCCCTGTTCAATTACGCGCACCTGCCCCAGCTGTTCAAGGCTCAACGCCAGATTCCCGAAGAACAGATGCCGTCGCCGGCAACGAAGCTGGCGATTTTCCGCAACGCCCTGGCGCGACTTCTGGATGTCGGTTATGAATTCATCGGCATGGACCATTTCGCACTGCCCGAAGACTCGCTCGTGAAGGCGCGCCAGAACGGCACGCTGGTTCGCAACTTCCAGGGCTATTCAACGCACGGCGGGCTGGACATGGTCAGCTTCGGCCCTTCAGCCATCTCCCAGGTCGCCGACAGCTTCGCTCAGAACACGCGCGATCTGGATGCCTGGGCGATCGCCCTGGAAGAGGGCCGTATGCCGACTCTGCGCGGCCTGAACCGAAATACCGATGACTGCCTGCGCGCCGAGATCATCGAGCGAATCATGTGCCGCGGCGCCCTGGACTATCGCGCCATCGGCAAGCTCTACCAGCTGCATTTTGAACGCTACTTCGAAAGGGAACTCGAAGCGCTGGATCAGCTGGCCCAGGACGGCCTGCTGACCTGGAACGACCACGGTTTCGAAGTCACCGCAGCGGGTCTGTTGTTCTTGCGGGCGATCGCCCGGCAGTTCGACGCCTACCTTGGCCCGATCGCCGAAAAATCAGGCCGATTCTCTCGCATTGTGTGAGCAATACCCGCTGGATATACTGCCTTGCGGGGTTATTACCAAGACAGAAAGGTCATGTCAAAACGCAAAGGGCTGCGCGAAACCGGCGACAACGAAACTCGCTGCGAAGACTGCGCACTGTTCAGTCTCTGCTTCGCTCAGGAAATTTCATGCGAAGAACGAGACGAGCTCAATCGCGTCCTCAAGCGTCGACAACCGCTGGCCAAGAACGAACACATCTTTCACGGGGGACAGCAGCTCAAGACCGTCACCGTAGTCCGGTCAGGTTCGGTCAAGTCTTATCAAATCTCCCAGGAAGGCGATGAGATCGTCTCCGGCTTCTATCTGCCCGGCGAGATCATCGGTCTGGATGGCTTCTCTGGCGAAACGCACCCCGGCTTTGCCGTCGCGCTGGAAGAGAGCCGCACCTGTGATATCCCATTCCGGGATTTCATGCGCATGCTCGACAGGAGCCCCAAGCTCAATCAGGTCATGCTCAAGCTGCTGTCAGAAGAAATGGCCGAAACCCGCGAGCTGCTGCTGGTGGTCGGCCGCCTGGACGCGCGGACTCGCGTGGCGCTGTTCCTGCTGAGCATGTCGCGCCGTCTCGCACGCCGCAATCAGGACCCCAACCAGTTCCGGTTGACCATGGACCGCCGCGATATCGCCAATTATCTGGGCCTGACCATCGAGACCGTGTCGCGCACGCTCAGTGCACTTCAACGCGACGACATCATTGCCGTGCGCGGCAAGATGGTCCAGATCATCGACCGCCGCACGCTGCAGGAACAGGCCCAGCAGGGTGTTGGCGGCGATGACTCGGCGATGCTGACTAGTCGCTCGGCAAATCAGTCCGGCTGATCTGGTCCGCGAAGAACAGTGCATTGGCAAAAAGTCGTTCCGCACCGATCCAGTAGCCTCTGAAGAGGAAGTCGTCGGCCATACGAACGACGACACCGCGACCGTGGCGGGTGGCGACCAGGGCGGGCGTTTCAGACAAACGCTCGGCCGTAGCGTCCGACAAGTAGCCTCCAGCCAGCGGAGACTCCTCGTACATTCCCACATGCACGTAGGCGTTGTCGCTGGCCTTGAGCCCGTGACGACCGCGGCGGAACACCACCAGCTCGGGACGCTGATAGCCCCAGGCCAGCGGGTGGGTGATATCCAGATTGATATTGAGCGCACTGCCACCGATCAGGGTTCTGGCGAAATCCAGATCATGGTCCGCGTAGGCACGCCGCGCGGCGGGCTGATCGTCTCCCTCGTCTTCTGATTCGATGAAGTCGAAATCCAGATCCAGGGATTCAACCCAGGCAGACGCATTCCGAGCGGCGATCAGCGTGCCCCCACCAAGAACATAATCGATCAGGGCTTCCTGCACGGATTCATCCCAGCTCCCGTAACTACCGTCAGGTAAGATCAGGTGCGTGTAGTCGGACAGATCAACCTCGCCGACCCGGTTGTGCTCGATCTGGGTCATCGCCAGATCGAGGCGCCTATCGAACCAGTGCCAGATATAGCCTGCGTGGTTGGCTCGCACGCCGTTGCCAACCACCATGGCCACTTTCGGTGGCGTCAGAACAGGAACCGACGGCGAACCCAGATCGGGCCCGGACAGGCTCAGTCCGCTGCGGGCAGCGAGCACTTCCACGCCGTACTGTGCGCTCAAAGCCTGCAGCCGACCAGCAACGGGATCTCGCTCGTCATCCTGCAGCCCCGCGGCGATCACCAGGCTCCCACGAGGCAACTGGACTTCTCCTTGATCGGTGCGGGCTTGAAGAATGTCGCTGCTGACCTGTACCCGATAGCCCTCGCTCAGTAACTGGGCCAGCAGGGCCGGTGCGCGATACTGATCCCAGGCGACCAGCCAGGCTGGCGATTCAGTGGTCACGGGACTGGTAACCGCTGGAGGAGCTGAAGAGAGGGCTTCCCCGAGTTCAGGCAAGCGACGCAGGGTTGTCAGCGGCAGGTCGAAAGCCTGCGCCAGCGGCCAGGTAGAGACGTCGTAAAAAGTCTCCATCGGCAGTTCGTCCACTGGGTCAAAGGTGGAGCTGAGGAAGCGGTACTGATCCTGATCGGCGGGAACAGCCCAAGCCGAACCTGCTGAATGGGCCTTTCCATTGATGGAGATGCGCTCGGCCACGGGCCGAACTTCAATACCGTGAGCCAGCAGCAGATCAACCAGAGCGATTCCGCGTGCCCGGTCTCCATCGTCACCAAACACCCAGCCGGCATGACCCGCATTACTGGCCAGTTCGCGCCCGGTCGCAAAAAACTCACGCTGGTAGTCGATCAGTTCGTCACGCAACGCAAAAGTCCCATCGAAGGTCGACAGGGAGGTCCTGACCTGATTGGCAATGGCTTCACGGAAGGTCAGTCGACCATAATCGCGGTCTTGCACATGCCCGCGAGCAGAAGCCTGCTCAAAGAGAATACCGATCCCGCCGGTCATGTCCGGATAGGTCGATCCCTTACCGATGTAGTAGTCATCAAACAGTTCGCGTGTGAAGAAGCTTTCGCCCGCCGCATCCAATGCACGGGCATGGAATTCACCCAAACGAGCAGTGAGTGCCTGATTCCGAGTCGGGGTCAGTGGATTGGTGCGCTCCGGCACGCCGGGCTGGAAGAAATAGGTCGTGTTGGTCCCCATCTCGTGGTAGTCGGTCATCACGTGGGGACGCCATTGTCTGGTTTGAGCAACCCGAGCGCGTGATTCGGGATGAACCAAGGGCAACCAGTCACGATTCAGATCGAACCAGTAATAGTTGGTCCGCCCGTTCGGCCAGGCCTCGCGATGCTCTCGATCGTCGCTGTCGGCAGAGGGATGCCGACCACGATGTGAGTTGACCCAGTGTGCAAATCGATCCAGACCATCCGGATTCATCACAGGGTCAATGACGATCACCATTTCGTCCAGCCAGGCTCGTGTTCTTTCGCTGCGATCGGCGGCAAGATACCAGGCGGCGACCACAGCCGCACTTGCAGCAGATGGCTCATTGCCGTGAACGTTGTAGCCCATCCAGAGAACAACAGGGCCCTCGCCCGAACGGCTGTCCGCCAAACGACTGGCCCGGATCGCGTTCAACTGGTCCCGACGATCAGGGCTGACGAAAGTCAGGAGCATTAGGTCGCGTCGCCCATGGCTCTGGCCGATCACTTCCAGCTCGACCCGATCCGATGCCTCGGCCAGTGCTTCGAGATATCCAGCGATCTGGTCATGGCGCGGATGCAGTTCGCCCATCTCAAAGCCGAAGACCTCGGCGGGCGTCGGAATCGCGGGATCAGGATCGAAATCATCGGGGAGGCCGAGTGAATCGGCCGACGCCATCGGCACGAGGAACAGCAGAGCGAGCACAGCGAACAGAGGCTTCATTCAGGCACCTGACAGATCAACTTGAAAAAGGCTTGCTAGGATAGACGCTTTCACCGCAACGTCATCACATCAAGACCACAGGAGCACCACCCATGAAGCTGCACTCCGATGATCTGATTGATCAGCAGTCCATCGACCCACGCTTGGCCTTCGGCAAACTGGATCCGGTACAACCCATGGCCCTGTCCGACAATCTGAGTCCGCATCTCCATTGGACTGACGCGCCTGAGGGCACTCGATCCTTCGCAATTGTCTGCATGGATCCGGACGTGCCGTCGGTCGGAGACGACGTCAACCAGGAAGGAAGAACCCTGCCGGTGGACCTGCCTCGCGTGGACTTCTGCCACTGGGCACTGGTCGATGTGCCCCCGGGCATCACCAGCCTGGCCACTGGCGAATGCAGTCAGGGCGTGACCGTCGGCGGCAAGTCCAATCCACCTGGGCCGGCCGGTTCTCGCCAGGGACTCAATGACTACACGGGATTCATGGCCGGGAGCGATATGGCAGGCGACTATTTCGGATATGACGGCCCCTGCCCGCCCTGGAACGACGAGCGCCTGCACCACTACACCTTTACGGTCTATGCGCTCGACGTCGCTGAACTGGATCTGCCGGCGAATTTCAACGGGCATGATGTGGTTGCTGCACTCGGAAACCACGTGCTGGACTCCGCCAGTCTGACCGGCACCTACACGCTCAATCGAAACCTCGCCTGAGGCCTCCTTAGTCGACTGCTCAAACCCTGCGCAATCTGCCCATCAGGTTGCGCAGAATCTCAACGCCCACAGGAGCCGTCCTTTCCCAAACCTCTGATTTGACTGATATAAGCCCCTTGGCACGGGATGTGCTTAATGAATGATCGAATTCACCCAAATCGCCTTGTTTGAAGGCCAAGGAATCCGATCCATGACACCCTCAGATATCCTGAAGCAAATTGCCGACGAAGATGTCCAGTTCGTCGACCTGCGTTTTGCCAACACCCTGGGCAAGGAGCAGCACGTCACCCTGCCCGTCTCGGCTGTAGACGAAGACCTGTTCACGGAAGGCAAGATGTTCGACGGCTCTTCGATCGCTGGCTGGAAGGGCATCAACGAATCCGACATGGTGCTGATGCCGGACACGGAATCGTCTTTCATGGATCCGTTCGCCGAGTACAAGACCCTGAACATCAGTTGTGACATTCTTGAGCCGGCCACGATGCAGCCTTACTCACGCTGCCCTCGCTCGCTAGCCAAGCGCGCAGAAGCTTACCTGAAGGCCTCTGGAATTGCTGATACGGCCTTCTTCGGGCCTGAGCCCGAGTTTTTCGTCTTTGATGATGTTCGCTGGGGCAACGACATGTCAGGCGCTTTCTACAAGATCGATTCTGAGGAAGCGGCGTGGAACACGGGCAAGAAGTATGAAGACGGAAACCATGGTCATCGTCCTGGCGTCAAGGGCGGTTACTTCCCCGTTCCTCCCGTTGACAGTCTGAGTGACCTGCGAAGCTTGATGTGCCTGACCATGGAATCGATTGGTATCCCGGTCGAAGTTCATCACCATGAAGTCGGCACGGCCGGTCAGTGTGAGATCGGCTCGAAGTTCAATACGCTGACGCGCAAGGCCGACGAGCTGCTGATGCTCAAGTACGTGGTTCAGAACGTGGCCCATATGCACGGTCGCACCGCCACCTTCATGCCCAAGCCCCTGGTTGGCGACAACGGCACCGGCATGCACGTCCATCAGTCCCTGTCCAAGGACGGCACCAACATCTTTGCCGGTGACGGCTATGGTGGCCTCAGCGAAACTGCCTTGCACTACATCGGAGGCATCTTCAAGCACGCCCGTGCGATCAACGCCTTCGCAAACTCCACCACGAACAGCTACAAGCGTCTCGTGCCCGGCTTCGAGGCCCCGGTCTTCCTGGCCTACTCGGCACGGAACCGCTCGGCTTCCTGCCGGGTACCGTGGGTAGCCAGCGACAAGGCCCGCCGCATCGAGATTCGCTTCGGCGATCCGGCCGGCAACCCCTACCTGACCTTTGCCGCCATGATGATGGCCGGCCTGGACGGCATCCGGAACAAGATCGATCCGGGCG
>JBCDLQ010000011.1:0-15649 GCA_039414335.1 Pseudomonadota bacterium
CCCTGCGAGTTGTTCACGCCCGGGGTGTAATCAACGATATCGCCGATGCTATCCCAACCCCGCTGCTGGAACTCTTCAGCGGTCACGATCGTCAGGCTCTGCGGAACGTCGATAATCGGCGTCGGGGTCCGCAGGGCGTTGATCTGGTCCGAATAAAGAACGTTGCCCGTCACGACAACGCGATCGAGGTCAGTAGAGTCGGTCGCTTCCGATTGCGCGGAACCGGCTCTGTTCTGGCTGGATTCGACTTCTTCTGCCATCGTAGGCGCTGAAAACGCCAGCGCCGACAGCACGGCGAGAGTCAGTACATTTTTGGGGAACTGGGACATGGGAATTGTTAGGTTTTGGTAAAGGAGCGCGAATTCTATTGATAATGAGAATGATTGTCAATTGATTTAATGGTTGGGTAATCTTGCCTTCCAGCTGCCAATCCATCGTGCTCGCAAACGGGATCAAAACAGGGTCTACAATCGAAGCGAACACCATCGTTTAATTGGGTCAAGCAAGACCCATCGAAACCGGGGACACCTCAATGAATCCGACTGTTGTTAACAAAGCCCTGGCGATCGGACTGGCCTGGCTCCCTGCCCTGTTCTGGCTGGTCTTTGCCGCTGCTGGTGTCATCTTGGGCACGGGTGGCCTGTTCTCGGAGGCGCCGGAACTGGGGCTGTTGTTCATCGCCCTGAGTTTCGCTGGCGTTCTCGGTTTCTTTGGCTTGACCTGGGTCTGCTGGACGAGCAAGCCCGTCACCACCACGACGATGATCTTTCTTCTCTGCGGCGTCGTGTCCTTGCTGGTCGCTGCCAGCTTTCTGGTCATCGAGGGTGGCTGGAACCTGGGCGATCCAATCACACTGCTTCAGCTGACCTATTTCGTCATCTGCCCGACAGTTTTTGCCTTGATTAACGTCCGCCGCTACTTCCTGCCCTCGCCCACCTGAGTCATCGCACCCGCACTCCTGTCAAATTGCTTCCCCGTTTCACTGCTCGTTCGCCGATGAGGGTTAGGCTTACGGGAGAGGCTGATGGCAAACAAGCCAAGAATGCGCCACTTCTGGCACAGCAATTGCTGCCTTGAATCAATAGTTCAGGATTACGACAACATGTCATATTCGCCCAAAGCAACCCATTGGCTGGCCTTTCTTGCCGGCATCGTCTTGTCTCCAGTTGCAAGCACCTGTGAAGGCGAGCCCTGGATTTCCTATCAGGTTCGAGCAACACAGGTCGCCAGCCTGCAGCCGGCCGAGCGAATTGAGATCGACCTGCAAGGCTGCGTCATCAGTGAGTACGCGGAATTCGATCGACGCGTCGGCCGCTACACGCGCCAACTCACGACGACGGAACTGAGAACCCTCCAGACGGCGCTCGATGCCGCCCCCCTGGAGGCGGTGACTGGCGCCATCGAAGAACCCATCACCGGTCGGGCAGATCAGCTCTGGACGATCAGTCACTCTGATGCCTACAGCCTGACCCTCTATCAAAATGGCGAAGGACAGCGTCTGGACTGGCTGACGGAAGAGGTCGACCATCCTGCTGTCGCCGCACGGAGTGCCATCGTTTCCTTGAAGGGCCTGATTGATGTTCTGCGTGAATTCGCTGCTGACCCTTTCAAGAACGCGGTTGACGAGGTGTCACGATGACAACGAACCGTTCCTTTGCCCTGCTCTGCGCCGCCGTCCTATCGAGTGGGATAGCGACATCGGCTCAGGCCGGAGCCTTCATCTTCACGAACAACGCCGGATTAGAAGACTTTATTTTCCACCCCATGAACTACAACGGCACGGGTGGAGTGCTCATCAATCGCGTCTGTCTCGATACCTCCCTGCTGCCAAGTGGTGTCTCGGCGAATACGGTCGAAGCCACGCTCCTGAAGGCGATTCGTTCATGGAATCGAAATCGCGGCGTCACCAACAATCTGAACCTGGTCACCAACAACGACCTCCCTGCTTTGGGCAATTTCGACTTCGAGTCCGCTCTGACCCATGAGTTGGGCCACTGCACAACCCTGGCCCACCCCAACCTGGCCAGCGAATCTGGGCTGTCCAGCCCGACGAACAACGCGACACAGGCCCAACGCGGCTCCAATGGGTCGTTCGATACGAATGCCGGCGTCGATGGAAACCCCGGATCTGCCGATGACGTACGCGGTGATGACATTAATCGCTACTGGTTCGTGCCCGCCAGCAACGACCCGATGGACTTGCCTGGCGTGGTCGATGCGTCGAGCGTTTCGCGCGACGTTGCGGATTTAACCGGCGGCTCAATCTGGCCGGCAAACGGCGACCGAACGGTACTCGCTGCCCTTGGCTACAGCAACACGGAGTCGGTGATGCAGCAGCAACAGAGCAACGCAGAGGTTCAGCGCCGCCCGACGCCGGAGGATATACGCCAGCTGCGGCTTGGCATGGCGGGGGTGGATCGAACGGCCGGTACCGGTGACGACTACACGCTTGAACTGCTCTATGTGGGTCAAGGCGTGCCCGCAAGCTGCGACATTACCGTTGGCTTCTCAGCATCGACCGCCTTCGCCGCCTGCAGCACGGGCGGTGGAACCTTCACCGGGACCAGTAGCGGTGTGATCACATCGGCCGCGGTCACCATGTCGCCCACGATCAACTGGTACTTCAGCCAGATCGAAAACACCACGACGAGCGTCACCAGCACCTCGCCTTCCTCCCCCAATCTCGGCGAAAGCGTGACCGTCAATGTGTCGGTCTCGCGGGACAGCGTCCTGATGTCGGGCACGCCAAGCGGTACTTTCGAGGTCGAGCTCAACGGCGAGATCTGCACCGGCACCCTGTCCGGCGGGACGGGATCCTGCGCAGTCACCGCCACCGTCAGCGGTGCTCAGACCATCAACGCGAGCTACTACGGCTTCGAGGGGTTCGATGCTTCAGAGAGCACCAGCAACATCACCATCGGGCTGCCAACGCCAACCGTCGCGATCACCAGCGACGCGCCCGATCCCTCGGAAGTCGGCGAAAGCTTTACGGTCAACGTCAGCGTCACCGGTAGCCTCGGCACGCCGACGGGGACTGTGACCGTCAGCGACGGCAGCGACAGTTGCGTGACCGGGAATCTCAGCGGCGGGAGCGCCAGCTGTTCATTGGCCTCGACCACGGCAGGCAACAAGACCTTGACCGCCACTTACGGCGGCGACAACAACTTTAACGGGGCGCAGGACACGGAACCGCATACGGTGGTCGCCACGGCCCCGACGGTCACCATTACCAGCGACGATCCGGATCCTTCGAGCGTGGGTCAAGGCTACAGCGTGGCGGTTCAGGTCACGGGGCCCGGCGCCACGCCAACCGGCACGGTCAACGTGTCGGACGGCGGCGCCAGCAGCTGCTCGATGACCCTGTCCGGCGGCAGCGGCAACTGCGCCTTGACCTCGACCAGTGCTGGCGCCCTCACCTTGACAGCAAGCTATCTCGGCGATGCCAACTACAGTAGCGCCAGCGATACGGAACCCCATACGGTCGCGCCCGCTACGCCAACGGTGACGATCGTCAGCGATGTGCCCGACCCCTCCGGCGTCGGCGAGCTGTACAACGTATTGGTGACCGTTCTGAGTCCCTTTGGCTCACCCACCGGCACGGTCAACATCAGCGATGGAGAAGTCTCCTGCACCACGGGCGCCCTGGCTGCTGGCACTGCGAGCTGCGCCCTGGCCTCGGTCACCGCAGGAGCCAAGACGCTCACCGCGACCTATGCGGGCGACGGTAACTTCAACGGTGGATCGGACACGGAACCCCATCAGGTCACAGCCGGAGATCCTGATGTGACGATCACTTCGGACACGCCGGATCCTTCGGCACTGGGTCAAAGCTACACGGTAGCAGTCACCGTCACGGGCGACGGAGTCATGCCAGAAGGCACGGTCGAAGTCGACAACACGGAGTCCATTTGCCAGATCACCCTGAACAACGGCAGCGGCAGCTGTTCGGTCACCTCCGATACGGCGGGCAACAAGGTCCTAACAGCCAATTATCTGGGTGACGGCAACTATGGCGCTGCCTCAAGCACGGAGAATCACACGGTCAGCCAGGGCCAGCCGACCGTCACAATCACCGGCGATGCGCCCGATCCTTCTGAAGTCGGCGAGACCTATCAGGTCGATGTCAGCGTCAGTGGTGACGGCATTCCCCCCACGGGCAGCGTGACAGTGACCGACGGAAGCGGCCTCTGTAACGTGACCCTGGTCAACGGCAGCGGCAGCTGCGATTTGAGCTCCTTCACCGCTGGTGCGCTCACGCTGACAGCCGACTATGCAGGCGACAGCAACTACGTCACCGCCAGCGACACGGAACCGCATACGGTCACACGGACCACACCGGTTATCTCGATCACCAACCAAAGCCCCAATCCTTCCACCGTCGGCGAGGCCTACGCGGTGACCGTGTCTGTCACCAGTGCTTCCGGGACGCCGACGGGCACCGTGACCATTGACGATGGCACGGTGAACTGTACAACTGGCAACCTCAGCGGCGGCACGGCCAGCTGCAACCTCAGCTCGACGACCGCGGGCAGCAAGACGCTGACGGCCACCTATGCGGGCGACAGCAATTTCAGCTCGACCAGCTCGACCGCCATTCAAACGGTCAACCCGGCCGACCCAACGGTTTCGATCACCGGTGATACGCCGGATCCTTCTGGTCTGGGTGCGCCCTACACGGTGGCCGTCTCGGTGACTGGGGACGGAGCATCCCCAACGGGCACGGTCAATATCAACGATGGACTGGACGACTGCGACGCGACCCTCACGGGCGGCAGCGGCAGCTGCCAGATCACGTCGAGCACCGCCGGAAACAAGACGCTGACGGCTACCTATGCGGGCGATGCCAACTACAACGGCGGCTCAAGCACGGAAGATCATGTCGTTTCGCAAGGCACACCGATGGTTTCCATCACCAGCGACTTGCCCGATCCTTCCGACCTGGGCGCCGATTACACGGTTCAGGTCACGATTCGTGGAGACGGCGTCGATCCCACGGGCTCAGTCACGGTCAGCGATCCGGACGGCAACTGCCAGATCACGCTGGTCAATGGCGCCGGCAGCTGCGCCCTGAACGGCCAATCGGCAGGACCGCGCACAATCACAGCGGACTACGGCGGCGACAGCAATTACCTGAGTGGATCGGACACGGAATCTCACACGGTCAGTACGGGTGCTGCAGTAGTCGATCTGGTCAGCGCGAACCCGTCACCATCGGATCTTGGCCAGCCCTATACGGCCTCCGTGACTGTCAGCGGCGACGGGGAGACGCCAAGCGGCAGCGTGACCATCGACGATGGATTGGATGATTGCGAGATCACTCTGGCGGCCGGTGCGGGCAGCTGTGCGCTGACCTCAAGCACCGCCGGCAACAAGACCTTGACGGCGAGCTACGCGGGTGACGGCAACTACAGCGCTGCCAGCGACACGCTGGCACACACGGTCAATCGCATCGCAGCGACGGTCACGATTACCGCTTCCAACCCGAACCCATCAGTCTTCGGACAGACAGTCCAGGTTGAGGTGAGCGTGACGAGTCCGGAGGGCACGCCCAGCGGCACGGTCACGATCAGCGATGGCGACGTGCAATGCACGACGCCCGCGCTCCAGGGTGGTTCAGCCAGCTGCAACCTCACGCCGGCCAGCGCCGGCGAGAAGACCCTGACCGCGACCTATGCGGGCGATGACAATTTCACCAGCGGGCAAGGAAGCGGTTCCCACATTGTCCAGCCGGCGCCCACGACGGTCACCATCACGGGATCGGTACCCAATCCGTCGCTGGTCAACCAGGCCTACGACGTGACCGTCTCGGTCAGCAGCACCCAAGGCGACCCATCGGGCACGGTCGAGATCAGTAATGAGGAAGACAGCTGTGTAACGGCTGATGTTAATGGCGGGACGGCCAGCTGCTCTCTCGTCTCGACGACGGCGGGCGAGAAAGCGCTCACGGCTGTCTATGCCGGAGACGGCAACTTCGACACCGCGCAGGACACGGCGCCCCACACGGTATCTGCCGAACCGCCGGAAGATGATGTCTTCGAAGATCGCTTCGAAGCACCAGCCGCTGATAGGCCTGACGACCCCAATGAACGCTAAAGAGAGGCCCAACTTTTGAAGACAGCCAGATCGTCTCCGGAAACGTAGCCTGCCGCGTTGACCATCTCAAGCCAAGGTCAGCGCCGCATGCCACATAATTTGGAGGCCAAAGTCCCCGCCAGCTCTACTGACCAGGGCTCTCCAGGCCCTGCATATGGCGTCGATATTCAGCGTGCCACCAAAGTGGTTCCGATGATTGCAGACGAACATCCAAGTCTTCATTCCGGACTCGATCGCCGAGAAAGCGCGTGCAGATCAGTGGGGGAATCTCCTCCATACAGCTAACGTTGGTTGCGCCGGCCCTCAGGGCCAACCAACGAATCAGCCATGGCGGTAATTCCGACTGATTCTGATGATCTGGCTCGCCAATCTCGATACCCAGCGCCTCTCGTGATAGAACGATCGCTAACCATGCCGCAGACGGTTCCGCAGGTGAACCTCCAGCCCTCGACGCTCTCTCGGCATAGGCCTGCGCTTGCAATCGACTCGTGGCGCTCCAGATTGCCTGGAACAATAGCTGCAGATAGTCCTCCTGCAACGTCGCCTGGTGACGCCCCTCTCCGCTTGCGACCGTGGCCTCAAGCACGACCAACAGGGGTTCCAGCTCGACGAGAAAGCTGGCGTTGGCGGGAAGCAGCTCAAACTTCGCGAGCATCGCCCCAGACAAGGCCAATTGCGCGGTTCGGTCTTCCGAATGGTCGGCGAAATCAGCCCAGACTGACGAAAGGGCATGCTCCAGAAGTGCAGCGACCCTGGCTTTGTCTTCATCGAGAAAGCGAGCGTACTGTGTCGCCAGAATGGCCCGATTCTTGATCGAATCAAAATCATCGGGGTCCAGGGTCAGAGCCTGGTCGTAACGCTGCAAAGCGCGATCGAACAGCTCCCTTGCCGCCGCCTCGTCTTCGAACTTGACGTGCTCCTCGGCCAACATGGATTCCGTCACCGCCAGGTTCATTAGTACCGTGTTCTGATTCGGTCTCTGAACGAGCGCCTGCTCGAACTTTCCGGCCGCCTCCAGCATCATTCCGCGGACATCGTCACCCTGATCGCGCTCGAACAAGGCCAGGTCCAGCAGCAGATTGCCCCAGGTGGTGTAGTAGTAGAACAGGGTGGGATCAATCGCCACCAGGCGCTCCAGAATGGCCGTACCTTGCTCGACCAGAGATCGGGGATTTTCTCCCTGATTGGCAGCAATGAAAGCACGGCGACGAAGCAACAGCGCCGCTCGGAAAAGAACCTCTGGGTCATTCCCGTTGATCGCCAATGCACGGTCCAGCAGATCTTGAGCGAAAGCAAACTCTTCGCTGGGGTCTTGCCCGTTGATGTAGCGGTACAGGCCCTGGTCTTGCTGCATCTGTCCCTGGTAGGCCAGCGGCATGAACGCGGTGGAATCGGCGTCAAGTGCAGCGTCACAGTCGGCCATCGCCGGGGCCAACAAGCCAGAGGGATCCTCACGCTTCATCGTCGCCTGCACATTAAAGGCACCAGCGATCATGCTGCAGCGCTTGATCAGTGCCTGGAAGCCACTGGGCGCAATCTCGATAGCCTGGTCGTAGGCGGATCGGGCCTCCTCGTAGTATTGGGCCGCAGCCTCCGCATCGCCGTCAACGACCGCCTGGCGCGCTTGCTCGGCGAAAGCGTCTCCCATCACGATATGACTCTCGAACCACCAGGGTGATTCGGTCAAGGCCTGCCTCGCAGGGTCGGTGACTGCATCAAATCGCCCCTCCAGCAAGGCGATCACCGCGTTGCCGTGGCCAGTAGATCTCAAGCCGGTCGCTTCCGCCTGTCGAAGGGAGTTGATGGCAGGGTCGCGCCACTGCTGATAAGCAGCTGCCGTCAGTTCTTCGCGAAGTTCAGGGTCACGCGTCAGGGAAATCTCCCTCAGGGCCTCCTGGAAAGCATCGGCTCGTGCCATTCCCAGGGCATAGTGAGCCGCGCCATCCATGCCGGCCTCGGCTTCAGCCTGAAGCAGCAACCTCAGAGCCGCTTCGTTGAGGCCGAGACTCTGATAGCCGCGACCCAAGGTCGCTCTGGCTGCAGCCTGAGCCGCCCCGGGAATATCCTTCAATTCAACTTCCTCTTCGGCGTAGACATGCTCGAGGCTGGCGCGAATTGGTGCGATATCGACACCTGGAGTCATCTGCGCAAGGCGAAAGGTCTGATTGCGTTGCTCCACCATCGCCGTGAATCGCTGGATCAGCTGCGCGGAGCGCTCCGACGCTCGCTGCTGCCACCAGAAGGTCGCTCCCACAATGAGCAGACTCAGCACCAACGCATTTCCCCCGATGATCCAGCCTTTGCGTAAGCGCCAAAGGCGCCGCCAGTGGTAGCGCCAATCCAGATTCGCCAGACCATCAACGTCGCCGCTCAGATAACGCTCCAGAGCTTGTCCGAGAGATCGGGCCGAGGCGAATCGATGGTTGACATCATGCTCCATCGCTTGAAGGCAAACGGCGGACAGCATCTTTGGCACCTTTGGATTGACGACGTGCGGCGCCGTCAGATCGCCGCGAACGACCCGGGCCAGCACGTCAGCCGTACTGTCTCCATCAAAGGGCTTATTCAGTGTCAGAAGAAAATACAGCGTAGCGCCCAGACCATAGACATCGCAGCGTCGATCAATGTCCGCGGATCCGGCGGCCTGCTCGGGGGCCATGTAGTTCGGCGTTCCCATCACCGCACCGGTCAGAGTCAGCTTGTCGGCCTGGTCATCGTGGACCAGGCCGAAGTCCACGATCCAAGGCTTCAGCGCGCCATCGGTGGTCTGCTCGACGAGGATATTGGCTGGCTTAATATCCCTGTGAATCAGCCCCTCATGATGAGCGGCCTGAATCGCTTCGCAGATTCGCTCAATCAGCCAGACCCGTTGTTCCAGCGACAGCGCATCAGCGACCTCGTCCAAGGGGCGACCATCGATATAGTCCATGACCAGGCTGGACCGCCCTTCAGGCTGGATATCGATGGCGTGGATCTTTGGAACCAGCGGATGGTCGATCCGTTCGATCGCCGCGGCTTCGCGCTGAAGACGAGACAGCCAATCCGGATCATTACTCTTGAGGTACTTGATCGCGACAAAGCGACTCAGGTCTTCCGACCAGGCGCGCATGACCTTGCCGGTCGAGCCCTCGCCAATGGGTACTGCTGTACTGAGATCCAAGCGTCCTCCCCCGCTAGCGCCAGCTGACATTCGCCGCGGAGGCCAGTGTATCAATCGCCTGCCACCGTTCAAGCGCTCTCGCCCAAAGCGCCAAGCAGACGCTCCGCCCTTCCGGCCACAACGGCATGAATCCCTCTCATAGACTGTGGAAACGATCGGAAAAGAGACCATCTACGATCAGGTACTCGCTCGCTCCCGCATCGAAGGGACCGTCGACATCTGCCTCAGTGGGTTCATCCAGCCCGCGTGCGTGTCCTTCTTCATCGAGCAGCACGGCACCGGCATCCCCACAGAAGTCGACCGCCGTCGACTCCAGCGTCAGGCGGAAGTCGTCGTTCAACGCATTGCGAAAATTGACGTCAGAGACGATTTGACCCGACCCCAGAAAGTTGATGTCGTTGGCGACGATACAATCAAATAACGCTAGCCCCGTTGCCGCATTTTCCGATACCGGAAGGCCCGAATTGAACACGATGCTGTTGCTGATGCTGGCGCTGGTGCCTGAACCGGAAGCCCCGATCGCCGCCGTGCCGGAGGAGTTGTTGGCGATGGTCACATGAACCATCGAGGCTGAAGCCCCATTGAAGAGTCGAACCACATATCGGTCATCCAACAAGGGTGGCAAGAACACACCGTTCCCAGTCAGAAAACTGCCTTCAAGACTCAGGTTGGCATTGTTTCCCAGCGCATAGATGGCCGTACCGAGCTCAGCCCGCCCGCCGGTCAGATGGGTGCGGTCAATCTGCGCCGTCCCATTGTTCAAAAAGAGGTGACCACCATGTTCTACGCCATCGGTCACGCGATTGTCGCGCCAATGGGAACAACGACGCTGATTCCAGCAGTCGGTGCCGGAAATGTGCGCGGTTAACTCGGCGCCATCATTGATGCGGAGACCGCCACCGCGCTCATTGGCCCAGTTGTCGCGAATCACCGCGTCGATCAGGGTCACCCTCGACCCGAACCCCGTGGCATGGATTCCACCACCGGAGGCGGCGCTGTTCTCAGCGACGACAGCAGGTCGGCTTGTGTTGCCCCAGAGCCCCGACGGACCCAGATGGCCATTGATCTCGATGACTCCCCCGTTCTCCGCGTAAAGCCCACCGCCCCAGCGCCCTGCCATGTTTGAAAGGATGCCACGCAGCACAGAGCCGTCTTCGACTCGACTGCCAGCAAAGCTGGAGAACTGACAACCCATTCCGACAAAAACTCCACCCCCGTCGACATCAGCGCTGTTTTCCAGAATGGCGCCGGACTCCAGGCGAATCCGCCCATTCGGACTGTTACAGAAAATGCCGCCTCCCGATGCCGTAGTCGTGTTGCCAAAGATGCTGGATTCACGAATGACGACCTGAAGAATGCCGCTAGGGTTTCCCACCAGAATGCCGGCGCCGTTGACTGATCCAGAGTTTCCCGAAATCAAGCTATCCGTCAGATTGACCACGCCGGACGTCGCACCGGTGGCAAGGCCTACGGAACCACCGACGATCCGCAACTTGTCCAGAGTCACCACCACGCTGGTGTTGGCGAGAATCGAGACCGTGGGTAGCACGGAAATTGCGGAACCATCGATGGTCGCCAGGTCACCGAGCTGGATGTTCTGACTCGCGGCCAGACAGGAGGTGAAGCCGCCGCGTAGGGTCCGTGCGCTCGTGATGTTGATGTTCTCTTCGAACACCTGATTGTCGAGGATGCGGATCTCTTCTTCGCCATCGGTGAGCGCATCCGCAAGGCTGTTATAGGTGCAGGTTCCGAAGCCCGGAGAAGAACCGACCGATACCCAGGCCTGAACGGGAGCACACAGACAGCCTACGAAGAACAAGGCACTCAGTTTCAGCAGTAGGTGGGCAATCGACATGGGTTTTCTCTTGGTTGAAGTGAATGCCAGTCCCAGAAGCAGATTTCATGCCGACTCCGCAGGTGGCGCAGGGAACTCAATAACTACGGGGCCTGAGCGTCTTTGAGTTCGCAGCACAGGGCCAACTGACCCAAGACCTGTCGCAGCTTTGAGACGGCGCTTGTCTCAGAGCTGGAACAAGGGATCGGACCTTAAGCTGGGGATCGGCTGGAAATGCCTGCCAACACGGCATTGGTGCGCTTCTTGCACTTTCCGCATCGCCATTTCTTCAGCGAGGACACACCATGCGTTCCCTAGTCATTCTCATGCTCTGCCTGTTCCTGGTGTCCACCACGGCATCGGGCCAGGTCAGCGTCGGTGCCGGCACCGACTGCGACTTCGATACGACCACTGACACGGAGGCTCTTCAGACCGCACTCGATGCCGGACATGATGAAATCAGACTGACATTCGAAAACGAATACGCCGGGGTGATCGTGATTGATGAAGGGGTCGTCTTGCGCGGCGGCTTTGCAAACTGTGCTGACGCCAATAGTGACAATCAAAACACCGTGCACTCCGTCATCAGTGCCCAGGGCCTGGACGATACGGTCATTCGAATCGAAAACATTCAGGACGCAAGCGTGCGCCTGGAACAGCTGGCGATCATTAATGGCGACGGCAGCCTCTTCGGCGTACCCGGGGGTGTGGCGATCAGGGAAATGACCGGCGAGGTCCATCTGAATCGACTTGATATCCGCGGCAATACGGGGTCTCGTGGAGGCGGCCTGAGGATTGAAAGCCCCTTCGGTGATGACCAGGGTGCATTGGATGTTGTGATTACCGACACGGCCATTCGCAACAACACGGCTTCGCGCGGGGGCGGCATGGCCTGCAGCATCCGCGAGCCAGACTTCGATCTGAACATCTTCGCCAGCGGCGGGACCACCGTTCGCGGTAACCATGCCACAGTCCGAGGCGGCGGCATCTGGATGGAGGGTTGCGAACTGGACTTTGAAGCTGGCGTGGCCAGCGCCCCCCTGGGCGGCAATGCAGAATTCGAGATCTTCCAGAACACCAGCGAAGCCTCCGGAGCTGGTCTGTCGTTGTTTCATGAAGCACGAGTGACGCTGCGAGGGACTTTCGCTCAGGCCTTCAATCTCAACCTCAATGAGGGCAATCTGGATCCGTCAGAGTCCGGTGCGGGCGGGGGCGCGCAAGTTGCTGCCGGTGCCGAGCTCGAAATCATCAATGGCTTGGTCGACAGCAACAGTACCGGGCGATACGGCGGCGGCCTCTTTGCTACGGAAGGAGGCCGAATAACCGTCAATCGTGATCCAGCAGGCTGCATCTACGCTCGCTACTGTTCGCACTTGGTCGGCAATCGCGTGGCCGGCCAACTACCCGGCGGTGGTGGCGCACTGGCCGTGCGATCTGGCGGTGAGATTCGCGTGTCCAGAACGTTATTCTGGCTGAACAACGCCGATGATCCCGGCTATATCGCCTTTGTCGATCAATCCGCAGTCGATGATGCAGCCCGCCTCATCCTGGAAGGCAACATCATTTTGGAGAATGGCCAGTCGATCGAGGACTCGAACGACACGGCATTTGAGTTGAAGAACAACAGCCAGACCTCGATGGCTTACAACACGCTCATTCGAAACCGAGCGGATCGAACCGTCTTCCTGCAGCTGGCTGGCAGCAGCCTGGAGGTGATCGGAAACATCATCCAGGAATTCGGAAATATCCACCAATCCAACGGCACCGCCGATACAGCTTTCAGCTGCAATCTCATGCCCTCTCTGGACACGGTCGAGGCGCCGACCGTAGACACGGTCATCGGGCAGGCCCAATTCATTGACGTGGGCAAACGCGATCTGCAGCTGACCACGTCCGACCAAGTCGCCATGGACATCTGCAGCGATGCGCCCTACCTGCCCGGAATGGATCTGAACGGTCAGGCACGGGGCGTTGACCAACCGGGCGTCGATGATCTGAATGGCCCTTACGACCTCGGTGCACTCGAGTTCAATCCCGCTGCCATTGACCGGATCTTCTCCGATGCCTTCCAACAGTGAGATTCAGAGGACCGTTTCGCAAAACGATGGTGGGCAGTATGATGATGGGAAGCTTCAGGTGATCGGAGGTCGACGAGGTTCTATGGGGTTCTGTCTGGTCGGACAAATCGACGGAGACCCGGTCCGGCTGCAGGTGCCGGAAGGCGAGTCCATCCTTGGTGCCGAGGGTCACAATGAACTGGTACTGGCCTACCCCACGGTCTCCAGACGCCACCTGAGAATCGATCTCGCTGACGGCGAACTGACAATCGAAGACCTGGCCTCCAGCAACGGCACCTTCGTTGACGGGCGACGAATTCGAGGCGCAGAATCAGTCACTGCTGGCCAGGAGGTTCGACTCGGTGAGGTGCGACTGCAGCTCGAACCCATTGCGCCCGGCGATGACCTGATCGGTGCGGCCATCGAAAGCGGCGAGGAAAAGCAGAGTCACTCGCTGGTCGAAGGAACCCTGGCGCCCGTTGCTTCTGATCGACTGGCTTTCGACCACCTGCCCGAACTATTGGACAAGTTGTCGCGCTCGCCGCAGCCCGCTGAAGCGGCGCGGCTGATCGGCGAGACCTTTTTTGCCGGACTCCCGCTGATCTGGTTGAGGTTATCGGATATCGACGGCGCCGAAGCCGTCCTCTTCGAGGCTGGTCAACCCGTTCCAGGAGAGCAGCAACGCTTCGAATTTCGTCCGCTTTGTATGGAACTACAGCTGGCTCCGCACTGCGTCCCGGGACGAGAAGAACGCTTGCTGCTGTTGGCACGGTCCCTGATGGCCTTGATCGACGACGGCCAGCTGTCCGAACAAAAACCCACACCATCGGTCAGCGGCTGGCCGGATCCGCCACCGCTTGATCCCGACGTCCGCGAGGTCTATCAGCGAGCCGGCCGGATTGCCCATACTGACATCAGCGTTTTAATTCAAGGAGAATCCGGAACGGGGAAGGACCTGTTGGCCCAGTTCATCCACAATCCTGATGGCGACCACAGCCGACCCTTCGTCGCACTGAACTGTGCTGCCCTGCCACCTGATCTCCTCGAAGCGGAACTGTTCGGAATCGAAAAAGGCGTGGCGACGGGAGTCGAGGCGCGAGCCGGTTGTTTCGAACGAGCCCACGGCGGCACCCTCTTCCTCGATGAGATCGGCGACATGAGCCTGGAGACCCAGGCCAAGATCTTACGCGTGCTTCAAGACGGCGAGATCGAACGCGTTGGTGGGACCAGAACGGTACCAGCCCGGCCACGGATCGTTTCGGCCACCAACCGCGACGTCGAAGCGATGGTGGCCGACGGATCGTTTCGGCTCGACCTGCTCCACCGAATCGCAGGCTGGGAAGTCACCCTGCCTCCCTTGCGGGAGCGTCCGGCCGATATCCCCAACCTGGCCGTGCATTTCCTGGTAGGCGCCTGTGATGCCCGCCAGACGCGAATTCGCGGCATCTCCCAACGAGCCCTCGATTGCCTGCGGCGTTACCACTGGCCGGGCAATGTCCGGGAGCTGCAGCGTGAGATGCATCGCGTGGCTGTCTTCCTCGGCCAGAATGATCTCCTGACCGGCAAGGATATTCGAGCCGTAATCCGAGATGCCAATCAAGCCGGGGACAATGATTCCCTGGAAGGACAACTCGCCATCGCCGAGCGTTCGATCATCAAACATGCGCTGGCACGATCGAAAGGCAACGTCAGCGAAGCCGCGCGACAGCTGGACGTTTCAAGGTCCACGCTCTATCGCCGCTTAGAACAATTGGACCTGGAGTCAGCTGCTGACAAAGAACCCTGATCTGAATGAACCGGCCTGCTGTTTCATAGGCCGGATTCAGTCTGTTGCGAGACTGGAACATCAGGATTGAGACATCCCCCATTAGAATCATTTTTCCTATTAATTACAACAGGTTGGGAATCTGGCACAGCCCTTGCTACTCCAGTGCAGACTTGATGAGGACTGCAAGATGGCAACCTACCGACTCGACACCGATGAACACGGCGAACTCACCCTGATTGAAGAAGAAAACGGCACATTCCAAACGCCTGTGGAACTCCTGAATTGGGAGGCCGCAGAAGACCGTCACGTCATGGGGCAAGCCCAACGTGGCTCGATGCTGTAAAGCAACTTCCTTGACCCAACAAAACGCCCTCTGGTCTTCTCGAACGCTTTGGCCGATCACGCGATAGGATGACACTCTCGCTTGGTAGAACGCACCGAGACCGGAACCCAGCACAGCGGCCCGACGATTGACATAGAGATTGACGACCCTGCTCGAGATGACGTCACCGTTCTCCTCGAAGAACATCTGCGGCATATGCATGAACTCTCACCTCCGGAGAGCGTGCACGCACTGGATATCGAGGGCCTGAAGACACTGGATGTAACGTTCTGGACCATCCGCGACGATGGATTGCTGCTCGGCTGTGCTGCGCTCAAGCAACTGGCTCCGGACCATGGCGAGATCAAATCCATGCGCACGCCAGACGCCATTCGTCGGCGGGGCGCCGGCCGCG
>JBCDLQ010000012.1:0-15544 GCA_039414335.1 Pseudomonadota bacterium
AACCGGCGGACCGGGCATTACTTTCGATGCGGTGAATGCGGACTTCACGCGTCCGGGATTTCAGGTTGCACGCATAACGATTGCTGCTGCCGAGCAGCCCTATCTTGTTCAAGTTCAAAACCTGGCACCGGCCGGCGGCACGTTTCTGACGCCGACCTGGGTCGGGTTTCACAATGGTGAATTCGATCTCTATGATCGCGGCGCGCCCGTCAGCCCCGGCGTCGAAAGTCTGGCCGAGGATGGCGCTCTCGATACGCTAAACGCTGAATTCGAGGCCGCGGTGATCGACGGTGTCCAGAGTGCAGCTTTAGACCCTGCGGGCTTCGAGGGTGCACCGGTCATCGATGCCGATGGGTTTATTGGCCAGGCGGTGGTCAATCTGGATCCTGGCACCAATCGCTACTTGAGTTATGCCTCCATGGTGATTCCTTCGAACGATGCCTTCATCGCCAACGGCAGTCCCTTTGCCCACGAAGTGTTCGACGAGAACGGCAACTTCCTCTCACCGCGCTTCATCGTGTCGAATGAAGAGGTGCTTGATGCCGGCACGGAAGAAAATACGGAAACGGAAGCTGCTTTCCTGAATCAGACGGGGCCGAACACGGGCACCGATGAGAATGGCGTGGTCACGCTGCACCCGGGCTTCAACGGATCCTTCTCCAACCCTGGAGGTACGCCTGTCAATATTCTGGGCGGTACCAATGGCGCCGGGCTGAGTTTTGACGCCAACGCTGCCGACTTCTCACGCGAAGGTCGTCAGATCGCTGCCATTTCGGTGACGCCGTTGATCGACCAGAGCTACAGCGGCTCCTGGTTCTCGCCGGAGCGCAGCGGTGAAGGGCTGGTGCTGGAAGTCGTCAACAACGATCAGCCGGAAGCGGTCATCAGCTTCTACACCTACACGGCGGATGGATCGGGAGATCCGATCTGGGCCATTGGCAGTGGACCGCTGGTCGGTGATACGGCGTTTGCCGCCCTGGTGGTCGGCAGCGGTGCGACCTTCGGTAGTGCTTTCGATCCGGCCACGGTCGCTCTGGATGCCTTCGGAGAAGTCGCGGTTCGCTTCGAGACTTGCACTACCGGCACTCTGACGGTGACACCGGTTGCTGAGGGCTTCGAGGAGATCACCTATCCGATCGAACGACTGACGCCGCTCTCTGTAGGCCAGGGCAACTGCCGAGCGCAGTGACCTCAACACGGATACGGCTATGACATCGATTCTGACCGGGCGCTCTGCGCCCGGTCAACTTTCGACGCAAGTTCTCGGCCCTTATCCCGGTCTCCTTCTTTCATGCAGTGCTCAAACTCACAGAACAATCAATGATCACGCTACGGCGTGTTCTGATCGTTGAAGACGATCGCCAGCTGGCCAGCCTGATCGCAATGCAATTAAGCGATGCCGGCTACGAAACGGAAGTGGCGAATGACGGCCGCATTGGCCTGAACCGCGCGCTCAGCGGTGAATTTGGCTTGGTCGTACTGGATTGGATGTTGCCCGGCGTGGACGGTGTGGACATCTGTCGGGCCATTCGCGCCAGCACACACTACACGCCCATCCTCATGCTGACCGCCAAGTCGACGGAGCTTGATCGCATCACGGGGCTGGAATCCGGGGCCGATGATTTTCTGACCAAGCCCTTTTCGATCCTGGAGTTGAACGCCCGGGTCAAAGCCATCTTTCGCCGTGCTGAAGCGCTGGGAGAAAGTAAAGGCGAGTCCGATCAGCGCCTGACGATCGGTGCACTCTCCATCGACACGCGCGGCCGCGAAGCGTGGCGCGGTCAGACACGGCTGGAGCTGACCAGCCGCGAGTTCGATCTGCTGGTGCATTTCGCCCAGAGTCCCGGGCGCGTGTTCAGCCGCGAGCAGCTGTTGAACCAGGTTTGGGGCTATGCCCACAACGGCTACGAACACACGGTGAATTCCCACATCAACCGCTTGCGCGCCAAGCTCGAAACCGACCCGCGCAATCCCGACTACATCCTTACCGTATGGGGTGCCGGCTACAAGATGCGCGCTCCCGAATCCTGAATCCTCCATGGCACTGAATACGAAAATTACCTTGTCCCTGTTGCTGCTCGTACTGCTCCTGTCCGCCCTCGTCGGCTGGGCCAGCCAGCATCAGGCAGAAGTTCGCGAACAGTTGTTCCTGCAGGAGCTCCATCGCGCCTTGGCCGACAATCTGGTCAAGGAAATGCCCTTGATCGACAACGGCGAGATCAGTACCGTTGCCCTGGAAGGCATCTTCGGCACGATGATGGCCGTCAACCCCAGCATCGAGGTCTATCTGCTCGATCCGGCGGGTACGATTCTGATGTATTCCGCACCCTACAAGCGCGTGCAGATGGACCACGTCGATCTCGAGCCGCTGCGGGCTTTCTTGGAGCCGGACGCGCGTTTCCCAATCACCGGCGATAATCCCCGAGAACCGGACATTCAGCGGGTGTTTTCAGCAACAGCTGTCGTCCACGAAGGTGCGGTGATGGGCTACTTGTACGTTGTCCTGGGCGGCGATTTGCATCAGGCTGCGGCCGGTCGAGCGGCCTGGACTGGCCTCGCCTGGAATGCGGGCGTCGGGGTCGTTGCCCTTGGCCTGTTCGCCCTGGTTTGTGGCGGCCTGTTCCGACTGACCGTCAGCCGCCGCCTGGGCGCATTGAATCAAGACGTGAGCCGCTTCCGTCGTGCTGTGAGTGCCGAGGGCGCCAAGGCCGTTCCCATTGGTGGCACTAAGGCATCCACTCGTCCGGGTCAAGGCGATGAACTCGACCATCTCGCCCATAGCTGCGGCAACATGTCCAAGACCATCCTTCGACAGCTGGAACAGCTGACCTATACGGATCAGATGCGCCGGCAGCTGGTGGCCAATGTCTCCCACGACCTCAGGACTCCGCTGGCCTCCCTCGAGGGCTATCTGGAAACCGTGCTTCTCAAGCACGAGGACCTGTCTCCTGATCAGACACGACAGCACGTCGATACGGCCTATCAGAGCGCCCAGCGTCTGCGCCGCTTGATCGCCGAGCTGTTCGAGCTGGCTCGACTGGAGGCGGATGATCGAGAGCCGTCACTCGAGCCCTTTTCTATCGCTGAGCTGGCGAGCGACGTTGTGCAGAAACTCAGGGTGATCGCGCACAAGCGTCGCATTGATCTCAAGCTCGAGGTGCAGGACAACGCGCATTTTGCCGTGGCTGAAATCGGACTGATCGAACGCGTCCTGGAGAACCTCCTGATCAACGCGATCCAGCATTCACCCGATGATGGTGAAGTCCGCCTGACGATCAAGCAAGCCCGTGCCGATCGCGTCTCCATCACGGTGATTGATGAAGGCGCCGGCATCGCCGAGCGCGAACTCCCCCGTATCTTTGACCGCTTCTACCGCCCAGACCACGGCGCCGACCACCGCACGGAAGGCGCGGGCCTGGGCTTGGCCATCGTCAAACGCATCATCGACCTGCACCACAGCCATATCGAAGCGACGAGTCGTCCTGGACATGGGAGTGCGTTTGCTTTTTGGTTGCCGACTAAGGTGCCATCGATGGCATAGGGTTTTGGCCTAGCGGCTGGGGTTGTTTTGCTGCTGCGCTCGGCGGTTTGAGGCTGCCGCCCTGGGTTGTTTGCGTTGCGGGGTTGGGTGTGTTGCCGCTGCGCGGGGCTTGCAGTCAAAGGCGCTTGTTTGAATCCGCTGCGCGGATAAAGGCTTTCGCCAGCGCTTCGCTTTCCTGGCGAGTTTCTTTTTCCAAACGATGAAAAAGAAACTCGCCCTACAAGCCCAGTGCAGGTGTAAGCGAAAGGGTGGTTTGCGCGCAGCGCAAAAAGCCCTTGAGTGTCACCGGCCGCACGTGTGGGCGAAAGCCTTTATCCACAAAGCGGATTCAAACAAGCGCTTTTGACCCAAAGCCCTGCACAGCAGCAACACACCCTTGTCCATAGGGACAAAAAAGGGGCAGCCGAAGCTGCCCCCTCCAAACAAAAAGAAAAAACCCGGTTCAGCGAACAATTCGCATCGGCCGCGCAGCTCCGGTGGCAATCTGCTGCCGCAGTGTCGGCAACCCTCCCAGTTCATTGAGGTCCAGCTCGCGCGGCGGCGCATAGCCGGGCTCGGTCGGAGCGCTCATGGGGTTGCCGAGGGCAGCCAGTGCGCTGGTACTTTCGCCCGGTGCGCGGAAGATGCCTTTCCAGGAGCGTGGTTGCCAGCCGGCCAGGATGCCCGTGAGGTCGGTCATGCCGAAGCGGACCGTGAGCATTTCGGCGATGACCTGGCGGTAGTCCGTGGTCACGGCCAGATCCTGTCCGTCGGACAGGGCGCTCTGGTTCAGGCCCGGCCAGTCGCCGTAGACCTGGCCGCCGTTGACGCCGCCGCCGGCGACCAGCATCACGCCACCGTGGCCGTGATCGGTGCCCGCGGAGGCATTTTCGTAGACGCGCCGACCGAACTCGGTTTTGACCAGAACCGTGGTGGAAGCCCATTCCTCGCCCAGGTCATTGCGGAAGGCCAGCAGGGCGTCACCGAGGCCACCGATCAATCCGCCGATGTCGTTCTCCTGGCTTTCGTGCGTGTCCCAGCCGCCCGTATTGATGGCGGCGGCCTTCATGCCGCTGCCGGACTTGATCAGGCGGGCGGCATCGGCAAGCGCCGTGCCCAATGGCGACATGGGATAGTCCGGGCCGGCCTGGTAGGCCTGGACCGGGCCCAGGGCCACGGCGGCATCGAAAACGGCGTTGGCTGTGGGTTCGAGCAGCGGGTCCTGGCCGTAGAGTTCGGTCAGGATCAGGCGCGTTCGCGTGTCGAGCTGCAGGCTGAACTGGTCGATCTGGCCCAGCGCCAGGGCGCTGCCGAGACCGGCCATGGAGAGGGGAACGGCAACGTCCAGCGAGACGGCTTCCAATGGGGTGCCGCCGTTGACCTCGGCCAGATAGCGGCCCAGCCAGCCGTTGCCGGTGGCCAGATCGAGCGGATCGATGCCCTGCTCCATGATGGCCTGGGCCTCGAAGTGCGAGCGCTCGGCGGTGGTCGTGCCGGCTGCCTGGACAACCGCCAGCTCGCCCGCATCGAACAGGGTTTTCATGGATCCGGCCGACGGGTGCAGACCGAAGTAGCTGTCCAGGGGCAGCGCATCGGACTCGGACACGGCCAACGTGGGGCGCAGCGCATAGTAGGCGGCATCACCCAGGGGCGGCGCCAGCGTCAGGCCATCAGCGCCGCCGCGCAGGAACAGCATGATCAGTCGTTCGCCGGGGCTCTCGCCTTCGCTCATGGCCCAGACCAGGCCCGGTGAGGCCGCTGCTGCACCCGAGAGCGCCATCCATTTCATCATTTCGCGTCGATTCATGGTCTTATCTCCACTGCATCTCGGGGCTGCCCAGAATCCAGCTGGCCAGGGCGGCGGCTCGGCGGTTGGCCGGCAGGCGTCGGCTGTATCGTTTCAGGAGCACGCGCTCGTCCTGACTGAGGCCCTGGGGCCGCAGTGCGCGCTCGAGCAGATTGATCTGTGCCTCCAGGCTTTGCAGGTTGGCGGCTTCCTGAAGCAGGGGCGAGGTGTCCGCCACCAGGCTCGGTAGGGAAGTCGCCTGATTGAAGCGCATCAGGAAACCGTTGGAGGATTGCCAGTAGGCGCGCATGTCCGGATAGCCGTTGGGCGCGGGCCAGCTAAAGGGAATCTGACCGCCCGACACCAGCGCCTGGTAGTGACCGTTGAAGGAAGTGTTGTCCAGTTCGGCTTCGAGGCCGCGCAGCATTGCTGCGCTGAATTCGTTAGGCCGCTTGAGTTTGAGCGACAGAGACTCGCGCACCTGTGGCAGCATCAGCAAGGTCTTGAGCGTGACCCGGACGTCGCCACCGGAATCACTGAATGCACGGGCGACTTCATCGACCACGGCCGGTTCCGGCAGATCGGCCACGAAACGGCGGATCAGCTTTGTCGAGATGAACTGGGCGGTCGACTCATGGGCGGCCACGCGCCGCAGCAGATTTTCGCCTTCGCTCAAACCCGTGGGTTCAATCGTCTCGCCCAGGACGGTCTTCGTACCGTAATCGTGCAGCTGCGTGTAGAAGATGAATTCGGCCGGTTGGCGGATCGACCAGCCCGTAAACACGCGCGCCGTCTCTTTGATGTCGTCTTCCGTGTATCCGCCGTTGACGCCCAGCGAATGGAGCTCGAACATCTCGCGGGCGTAGTTTTCGTTCGGGCCTTCAGCGGTGCTGGAGAAATTGTCGAGGTAGAACAGCATGGCCGGACTCTTGGCCGAGCCCATCAGCAGGTTCTCGAAGGTGTCCAGGGCCAGGGGCCGCAGCATGTCGCGGTCTTCCAGCGGCTTGAAGATACTATTCGCGCCACCATCGGCAGGCACGTTGAAGTGGTCCGACCAGAATTCGACCACGCGCTCGAACAGCTGGCGCGGGCTGTAGATCTGCCGGATCATGGTGGCGATGGTCAGATCGCGCGTGCCGGCGCCGAAGTTTTCCTGGTTGA
Organism: Pseudomonadota bacterium; assembly: GCA_039414335.1. Lineage (GTDB taxonomy): Bacteria > Pseudomonadota > Gammaproteobacteria > Xanthomonadales > Wenzhouxiangellaceae > Wenzhouxiangella. Next base: position 6,468 of record JBCDLQ010000012.1, read on the forward strand.
CCGTGTAATCGTAAAGTTCTTCACCGGTCATCGTCAGCGTCGGCAGGAAGCTCTGGAGGACTTCTTCCAGACCACCGTCGTCGATCGCCTGGCCTTCCAGCTGCCAGTCGATGAAGGCTTCATAGCCCAGGGATTCTGCAAGGTCCGCCCACTGACGATTGCCGCCAAAGGTGGTGCGCTCGACCAGTCGCATCAGTTCCTTGAACTCGGTTGAAACAGGTGCGGGTTCAGCCATGGATGCTCTCCTCATCCGAAGTTAACCCAGACCAAAAATATCAGTGTTCTCAGGGGCCTGGATGTGTTGGACCCCACACTATCGCCGCCCGGCAGTTAACTGCAAGTCAAGGAATGTTAAGAAAAGTGCCAGCGCGCCGGCCGCCACATGCTTATTGAGCCGTCTCAGCACCCGAAACCGGCCGTGCTCGCAGCAGCACGCCGTCGTTGCCGAAGAGCTGCAGCTCCCCATCAGCCGTGAGTCGAAAGCCGTCTACCTGTTCCAGCGCCTCGAGATAGCGCTGCTCCTGATCGTTGATGGCTTCGTTCGGGCAGGCCATCAGCGTCATCATCAGCGGGCCGAAGTTCAGGCGGCCGTCATTGAGTTCGTAGGGACCGCCAAAGCGATTGCAGCTGGCGTTACCGGCGACGCGCTGCTCCTCAGCGGAGAACTGCAGGTCCGGCTGCGAGTCGGGAACGATGGGCTCACCACCAATCTCGATGATCTCCCAGCGGGTATCTGCAAGGCCTTGTGGCGCTTGCGCACCATCGTCGGGCGAGCGACAAACCGGCCTTTCCTCGCCCTCGATCGTCAAGCGACCTTCATCGTGATGCCACCAGAACTCGACGCGATCATTGCGATAGCGAGAGCCTGAGGCGGCTTCGATCTGCTGGAGCAGATCGACCTGTCCATCCACGATCAGGATCAAACGATCACCAATTGCAACCGGATGGACCGCAGCATCACCACAGCGAAAAGGCGCCGCCTCATCGCTTGTATCCAGGAAGGACAGGCGGATCGTGCCGACATCCGAGTCCTTCTCCAGCGAGAACGGCGCCTCCGTCGAACCGATACGAACCGCACCGTCGGGTTCGGCGATAGCGGCACGCAAACGCATGGCGAGCGCGGCGTCCAGCTCAACGGGAAGCGGCAGTTCAAAAGCGACGGGGACTTGCTGGCCGTTCAGCGCTGTGGATTGTGAGGCCAGGATCCGCGTCGAATCGTTCCCGTCACTGAGCTCGAGGATCAGCTCGGCTCGGTCGGAGAGAGCCCGACGATCCAGATAGAAGACCTCGCCGCGTAGCGTGGTCAGAGAATTGGGATCAGCGGCGGGCATTGCGGTGGGTTCTGATGTCGGCTCGGCGCTGCAGGCTACCAGTAGAACCGAAGAAAGAAGGGCCAGACTCGTGAGCACGCGCATCGATCACCTCGCAGCGATTGAGAGTGGGCCGGCGCAACCCTGCGGGCTGCGCCGGCCAGATGATCACAATTGTGACAGCTTGCTCAGGGTGTCGGCCAGCCCGGCAAAGCGGGCCTGCATCATGCCCGTGCGGGCCTGGGCGATTTCACCGAAGGCATTGGCGAGCCGGCTGAGCTGACGACGGGCCGAGTTGTCGCCATTTTCGAAGGCGTTCAGGGCCTGCTCGATCGCGCCGTTCTGGGACTCGGTCAGCAGCCCGCTGCGCAGCAGCTGATCGCGCCAGGCGCGAGCCACGACGGGATCCGCCGGCCAGCTGACGGTGAGCTGCTTCTGCGGATTGAACAGACCGCCCACCTCGGCCAACTCGGCGGCGCGAATTTCATCTTCTGTCAGGAACTCGCTCGGCTCCAGGGCCAGCGTGTCCAGCCCGCGGACGATGCCGGTGCCGTACATGCGATCGCCGTACCAGTAGGCCGACCAGTAGCCGCCGGTGACCAGCTCGTCTTCATGGATCGGGCCACGGTCGAAGTAGGCGATCTCAACGGGGCGGTTCGAGTTGCTGAAATCGAACACGGAGATGCCGCCCTGGTACCAAGCCTGAACCATGATGTCACGGCCCGGGACGGGAATCAGCGAACCGTTGTGCGCGACGCAGTTCTCGACTTCGCTCTGAGCGGCCGGCATCTTGTAGTAACCGGCGAAGACCAGTTCCCGATCGACAATGTCGTAGATGGCGTTGGCACCCCAGGTCTGCGGGTCGGAGGCGCGGCAGCGCGGCCGTGAGCCACCGCCCCACTCATCGGTGAAGACGACCTTGGTGCCCGTGTTGTTGAAGGTGGCCGAGTGCCAGTAGGCAAAGCCCGGGTCGACGACCTCATCGATTCGAATCGGGTTTTCCGGGTCGCTGATATCGAACAGGATGCCGTTACCCGAGCAGGCGCCGGCGGCGATGCCCAGCTCCGGGAAGACCGTGATGTCGTGGCAGTGGTTCGTCTCGTTGGTGGTCTGCGTGCCCGGGCCATGGTCACCGCGCTCCCAGAGTCCGGCCAGGTTGCCAGATTCAAGGTCGGCGAAGACCGCCGGGCTGTCGATGATGCGGGCATCCTCCGGACGGTCGAGGAAGACTTCGATCACGTCGATACGGAACAGGGCCGTTTGATCATCGCGATAGGGATCTTCATCGATGCAGCCCATCAGTTCTTCTTCTTCTCGGACCGGTGCCGTGCCCGAGTTGTAGATGATGATGCGGCCGTTCTCGTCGGGGCCTTTGACCACCGAATGGGTATGGGAGCCACGACAGGTCTGGACCGCGCCGACCTGCTGCGGCCGGGCCAGGTCGCTGATATCGAAGATGCGCAGGCCGCGGAATCGTTCCTCGCTGACCTCATCGGCCACGCCGATCAGGCCACAGTCGAGACGGCCGCGGGTCTGCTCGACGGACATGATCAGCAAATTCTCTACGACCGAGACATCCCCCTGGCCACCGGGGCAGACCACGGAGCTCATCGGCTCGGGGACACCGTCGTCGACCAGACGGTAGATGTTGAAGCCATGGTAGGAACCGGCGATCAACACATCGTCGAAGAACGCCATGTCCGTGTTGGCGAAGTCCAGCAGCGTCGGACGCGCTTCCTCTTCTTCCTCTTCGGCTTCTTCATCGTCATCAACTCGGATGGTTGCTCGACCGGCCGGGTTTTCCGGGTCGTAGAAGCCTTCCGGCTTGGGCAACGCTGAGGCCAGGCGCAGATTCCAGATCGCCTCGCCCGCGTCACGGAAGCCGGCGGTCAGGCCAACGCGCGGATCGTTGGCCACCGCGTTGAACATGGCCGTCATGCGTTCGATCTCGGCGGTCTGGTCGGTCTTGACGTGAGAGACGAACTCGTAGAACGCGGGGTCCTGGGCCGAGCCCGAAGCATCGAGGAGCTCGTCGACCATGACCAGCGCACCCTCGTGGTGGGCAATCATCAGGCGCAGGAACATCCGGTCGAAGTCTTCGCCGCGGGCGCCGGCCAGCGCCTCCATTTCTTCGTGCGTGGCCATGCCTTCCATCGCATGGTCGCCGTGGGCGTGGTGATGCCAGTCCATCGGCGCTTCCGGCGCGCCACGTTCGGTCAGCCAGCTCTGCATGTAGGAGATCTCATCGCGCTGGGTCGTTTCGATCTTGGCCGCCAGATCGATCATGCCCGGATCTTGCGAGCGCTCGGGGACGAGCACGGACATGTCCAGCGCCTGGCTGTGGTGCGGCACCATGTCGCGCATGAACTTCACGTCCGCAGCGGTGTAGCGCAGAGCCGCCAGTTCGATGGCTTCCTCCGAACTGATTTCGCGGCTGGGCTGACCCGGCGCGCCGGGCTGGACGATCGGAGATTGGGCAAGAGCTAGGCTCGTCAGAGCCATCGCCAGCAGGCCAACGGCGGGCCGGTAGAGTCGGTGAATGGCGGTCATGGTGGTGTCTGAATCCAGCGGTGAGGAAAAAATCAGCCGCCAAGTCTACCCGCGTCGAAATGAAGACGTGATCGAGATGTGAAATCCGATCCGCCTTTCTCCCGTTTCAGTCCGGATTGGCAGAAGCGAGCACCACGTCGATCAGGTCTTCCGCGCCGTGCGCCTTTTTCAGTTTCAGCCCGATGCGCTGGCTGAGACAGTAGCTGGTCCAGTCCGGTTGTTCCGGAAGGTCGCCGGCGGCGGGGTCCTGGGCAATCAAACCTTCCCGGTCAACGAGCAGATAACGGTCCGGATGGAGCAGGAAGGACCAGACCGTCAACAGCGGCCAGCGCGCCAGGCCCCAGTGGGCGAAGACGCCCAGCGCGTGCTTGAAGCGTTCTTCCATCGATCGCTTGCCGTGCAGTAGGCCATTGATGGCGATGGCCAGATCACGGCGCCCCACCTCGTCGGCGAGTTCCGTCCGGAGGTCTTCGAGATCCTGCGCAGGGACCAGTTCCGCGACGGAGAGCAGCTCCAGCAGATGATCCGCCACGCGATCGAACTGGCTGCGGCTGATCATCGGGCCCAGGGCCTGGGCGTCGAGTCGCAGGCGGGCGAGATTGCAGGCTTTGATCAGTGCGGGACGAGTGAGTGTGTTCTCGGTGGACATGGTCTTCGTGACGGAGCAATCAAACGGGCGCCTAGTGTACCTGCGACGCATCCTTGGATAAGCTGGGCGGACAGGTGCCAAGGAGAATTCATCATGTTGAGAGGCTCGAGATTTCTGATTGCCTTGATGGCTGCCGCTGCCTCTTTGTTGGGGCTCATCCTTGTTCCCGTTTCAGCGCAGGCCAATCCTGGAGCCTGCCAGGCCGAGGCGCGCGAACAGGCTCGGGAACTGCTGACCTTCCACGTGGGCGAAGACGATCGAATTGCAATTCGCGATGAAGTCCTGAGCTTGGGTCAGGAGCCGAATCCGGCAGCCCCGGAAGAACCCCTGGAAACGCTGGAGGTCTGGGGCGATATCTACAAGGGACAGTACCGGATGCGCTTCCAGTATGCCCACATCTACGACAGCTGCCTGCTGATGGGTCAGGAAATTCTGGAGTTCGCCAATCTCGGACTGTCCACGGCAGAGGTGACGCAGATGGAAGCCAGTACGCTTGAGGGACGAATCCTCGCCCTCCACACCGGCGACCGCGCCTGCTATGTCTGGCTGGAAACGGAAGACGGCGAGCGCATCGAACGTCCCGCGGTGATGACCCTGTGCGAAGACGAGCGCCTGATCGGGCAGACGCGTGTAATGGAGCGCGAATGGCGGCCCGTGATGGCGGCCAGCTGTGAGGGCGATCCCGAATGTTCCGATACGGATTGGCTTGAGCTGATTGTTGCCGCAGTGCCAGAATGAGCGTCCCTGCCTGGAACTCACGGAATCGACCATGAAGCTCTACACCTGCACCGGTGCGCCCAGCCCTCGTCGCGTCACCCTGTATCTCCAGGCCAAGGGCATCGCGCTGGAGGAGGTCGAAATCAATCTGGCACAGGGAGAACACCTGCAAGCGGAATTCCTGCGGAAGTCGCCTGACGGTACCGTGCCCGTGCTCGAGCTCGACAATGGTCGTTTTCTCTGGGACAGCATTGCCATCCGCCGCTACCTGGAAGACACGCACCCGGAACCCGCGATGATGGGCACCACGACCGAGACGCGAGCAGAAGTCGTTCAATGGACGAACTGGGTCATCAACCACGGGCTGATGGCCGTAGCCGAAGCCTTCCGCAATCGCTTTCCTGGCTTCAAGGACCATGCCTTGACCGGGGCGCATCCGATCCCGCAGATCGAGGCGCTGGCGCAGCGCGGCCTCGATCGATACCCCAATTTCCTGAAGGACCTGGACTCAAGACTGGCTGCCGTGCCTTTCGTTGGCGGTGAGCAGTTCAGCGTGGCCGATATCGACGCCCTGGTCACCATCGATTTTGCCGCCCGTGCTATCAAGATCAAGCCCGATGATCAGCACGCTGCGATCCAGGCCTGGCGGCAGCGCATCACCGAGTTTCTTGGCTGACCCTATGACGAGCCCGACTCCCGACGATCCCATTCTGGTCATCGATCGCCTGAGCAAGACCTACGCCGGGGGATTTCAGGCGCTGGGTGAGGTGTCGTTGAATATCCAGCGTGGCGAGCTGTTCGCCCTGCTTGGCCCCAACGGGGCCGGAAAGACCACGATGATCAGCATCATCTGTGGACTGGTCACACCCAGCGCGGGCCAGGTCACGGTCGATGGCCATGACATCGTGCGCGACTTCCGCGACGCGCGCCAGCGCATCGGTCTCGTGCCCCAGGAGCTGTACATCGACATGTTCGAAACCGTACTGGATACGGTGCGCTTCTCGCGCGGTCTGTTCGGTCTGGCCCCTGATGAGGCCCTGATCGAGCGCTTGCTGAAGGACCTGTCGCTCTGGGACAAGCGCGACAACAAGCTGATGACCCTGTCGGGCGGCATGAAGCGACGGGTGCTGATCGCCAAGGCCCTGGCCCATGAGCCGGAACTCCTGTTTCTCGACGAACCCACGGCGGGCGTCGACGTGGAGCTGCGCCGCGGCATGTGGGAGCTGATCGGACGCTTGCGCGCATCCGGCGTGACCATCGTGCTGACCACCCATTACATCGAGGAGGCGGAACAGATGGCCGACCGGGTCGGTGTGATCAACCGCGGTGAGCTGATTGAAGTCGACGAGACCCATGCCCTGATGTCTCGACTGGGTCGGAAGGAGCTGCAGCTGCATCTGGCCGCCCCACTGGCGGCGCTTCCCGAGACGCTTCAGGACTGGGATCTGGAGCTGGCCGATGAAGGTCACAGCATTCACTATCCTTTCCATCCCGAAGACCAGGATTCTCGGGTACCGGAGTTGATTCGCGCGGTGCAGAAAGCCGAGATCGAGTTGGTCGATCTGGACACGCGAAAGAATTCCCTGGAAGAAATTTTTGTCGATCTGGTGCGCGATCCATGAGCTCAGCCCTTGCCTTCAACGCCCGCGGCGCCCTAGCCATCTACCGCTTCGAGATGGCGCGTTTTCGCCGCACCCTGTGGCAATCGGTGGCCACGCCCGTGCTCACCACCGTGCTCTACTTCGTGGTGTTCGGTTCGGCCATTGGCAGCCGGATCGGCGAGATCAACGGCGTGGAGTACGCTGCCTTCATCGTGCCGGGTCTGATCCTGTTGACCGTGTTCACGGAAAGCCTGAACAACGCGTCCTTCGGAATTTACATGCCGCGCTTCACGGGCACGATCTATGAAATCCTGTCGGCGCCCGTTTCCACCCTGGAGCTGGTGCTGGCCTACGTCGGCGCCGCCGCCACCAAGTCCGTACTGCTGGGTCTGATCATCCTGGCGACGGCCAGTCTGTTCATCGATCTTGAGCTGGCCCACCCGATCGGCATGCTCGCCTACTTGATGCTCGTGGCCTTCGCCTTCAGCCTGACCGGCTTCATTATCGGGGTGCTGGCCGACGGCTTCGAGGCGCTGCAGTTCGTGCCCATGCTGGTTGTGACGCCCCTGACCTTCCTCGGCGGCGTGTTCTATTCCATCGAGATGCTGCCCGAGCTGTGGCAGACGATCAGCCTGGCCAATCCGATCGTCTACATCATCTCCGGCTTCCGCTTCGTGTTCTTCGGAGCCGGGGACGTCAATTTCCTGATCAGCCTCGGCGCACTGGCCGGGTTCATTCTCATCGCCCTGGCCCTTGTCGCCTGGATTATCCGCAGCGGGTATCGTCTGAAGTCCTGAATCTGGAACTTCGACCTTGGACCTGACCGCTGATCAATTGCCGTTCTGGCTGCTGGCCCTGGGCTGGGCGGGCTTCGGCTCGCTGGTGGCCTGGCAGGCCTGGGGATCCCCCTGGTCGCTCCTCAAGGACAACGGCCTGATTCCCCTGTTCAACCTGACCATCCTGCTATTGGCGGGCCTGTGGTGGTTGAACGCTGGGGTCTACGAGGGTCTGAACTTTCACTTGATCGGCCTGACCACGGTGGTCCTGATCTTCGGCTGGCGCCTGGCCTTGATGGCCGGCACCTTTGCCCTACTCCTGCTGAGCGTGCTGGGTCTGCGCGAGTTCTCAGCCATGGGCATCAACGGCCTGTACTCCGTCGCCCTGCCCGTGTGGCTGGCGCAAGTGCTGCACAGCCTGATCTACCACCGCATGCCCCGACATCTGTTTGTCTACGTGCTGGTCTCCGCGCACTTTGCGTCGATGGCGGTGATCGCCGCTGTCGCCCTGGCCGGCAGCCTGACGCTACTGGCGCTGGGGGTCCATCCCTGGGAGCGGGTCTGGGGTGAGTATCTGATCTTCCTGCCCCTGCTGATGCTGCCCGAGGGCTTCGTCAACGGCACGATCATGACCATGCTGTCCGTGCTGCGACCGCAGTGGGTTCGCAGCTTCGATGACCGCGACTACATCGATGGCAAGTAGGCCGCTTGAGCCGCTGCAGTCAATCGGGCATGATGCTTGCCGAATCTCCTATTCAAGACCTGAGGAATCTCCGATGAACATGAGCACCGATGAACTGGTCAAGGCCCTGTTCGAAGAGTTCGACCGCAACGGCGACGGCCGACTGTCGCGTGGTGAGTTCATCGAGCTGGTCCGTTACCTGCTGGGCGAGCATGGCATCCAGACCAGCTCGAAGATCTTCGAGCGCTACGACGCCAACCACGACAACGGCATCACGCCAGACGAGCTGGTCGCCCTGGTCGAAGAGTACGTACTCTGAACGATCTCGCTTCGAGACGCGCCTAGGGCGCCTCGAAGCGATCCTCGAACAGTGGCGTTTCGCAAACGCCGATCGAGTCTAGATCGCCTCTCCATACGGCAAACGTCGTCGGCCATTCAACCGGGAAGAAGCCGCTGCGGGCGCCGGCGAAGTAGACGAGTGCACCTGAATCGCAGTCCAATGGCATCCGGATATGGAAAATGCCGTCGCCCGCCACGTCATCCGGTGCAATGCCATCATCGCGCGGGAATTCGTTCAGCATCAGCGTGTCATTGTCAGATTCGAACATCCAGGCTTGCATCAGCACATCCGGCCAGCCTAGCGGCATGCCGCCCAGATCATTGACTTCAATTCGAGCAATCATCTGCGTGGCGTCCTGCGGGTCGACCTGCGCCTGCGCCTGTGTCGGCAGCAGAAGCTGGAAATTGAGTGATTCCCCGGAATTGATCGGATAACTGCGCTGGTCCGTCTGG
>JBCDLQ010000013.1:0-15426 GCA_039414335.1 Pseudomonadota bacterium
ACTGCGTGTACTCGTGCTGAGGTTGTGCAAACAGCGCATGGACTTCCGACAGCTCGACTTCCTGGCCCCCCCTCATCACCAGAACTCGATCGCACATCCCGGCCACAACTCCCAGGTCATGGGTAATCAGGAGAATCGCCGTGGAAAACTGTTCCGACAGCTCCTTCATCATGATGTTGATCTGAGACTGCACGGTCACATCAAGGGCGGTGGTCGGCTCATCGGCGATCAACAGATCGGGCTGGCACAGCAGGCCCATGGCGATCATCACCCGCTGACACATCCCGCCCGACAGTTCATGGGGGTATTGGCGCATCCGCGATTCCGGGTCGATGAAACGCACTTTGGACAGCATTTCTTCCGCGCGCTGGCGCGCCTCGCGCCGCTTCAGGTTGCGGTGGTGCGTCAGGACCTCGATCAATTGGTCCCCAATCGTCATATAGGGATTCAGGGAAGACACGGGATCCTGAAAGATCATTGAAATCTTCGACCCCCGGATGCGGCTCAATTCGGAGGTCGACAATCCCAACAGCTCCTGCCCCCGGAATCGAACGGACCCCGTCGCCGATCCGTTCTCGGCCAACAGTCCGAGAAGGGCCAGCGCGGATTGGGTTTTGCCGGAACCGGACCCCCCAACGAGGCCCAACGTTTCCCCCGGCTCCAGGTCATAGTCCAACCCGGAAACCGCGTCGACTTGTCCGTCGGGGGTAGTAAAGGAGACCCGCAGATCACGGACTTCAAGCAGCGCCATCGTCGCCACCGTTCGATTTCAGGTCCAGTTCGAAATGCATGCACTCCAGTGTCGCCAGGTCAGCGCTCGTGTCAACCTCGACGCAATGATTGATCCGAACGTTCATCGGTCTTTGGGATCCAGAGCGTCGCGCAGGCCATCGCCCAGGAAGTTGAAGGCAAACAGGGTCACGGCGAGGAAGCTGGCGGGAATCAGCAGCGACCAGGACGCGGTCTCCAGCTCCTGCGCGCCTTCATTGACCAGGGCGCCCCAGGAGGTCAGGGGCTCCTGGACACCCAGGCCGAGGAAACTCAGGAAGCTCTCGACGAGAATCACCTGGGGAATGGTCAGGGTCACGTAGACCACCACCACGCCAAGCAGATTCGGGATGATATGGCGCCGGATGATTTGCCACTCGGTCGCGCCGCAGGCGCGGGCTGCTTCGACGAAGTCCTTGGTCTTCAGACTCAGGGTCTGACCGCGCACGATCCGGGCCATGTCCAGCCAGTTGATCGCGCCGATGGCGACAAAGATCAAAAAGATATTGCGACCGAAGATCACCATCAGCAGGATCACGAAGAACATGAAGGGCATGGCATAGATGCCATCGACGAAGCGCATCATGATGTTATCGACGCGGCCACCGAAGTAGCCGGCGATGGCGCCGTAGGTGATCCCGATGACCAGCGAGACCAGGGTGGCGACGATGCCAACGAGCAGGGAAATCCGCCCGCCGATCAGCGTGCGCACGTAGAGATCTCGACCGAGAGCATCCGTGCCGAACAGGTGCCCCGTTTCCAGCGAGGGCGGCGTGGAGTAGTTGTCCCAGTCGGGAATCTCATGGTCCCAGGAACTGAGCATGGGCCCGAAGATCACCAGCAGCACCATGGCCAGGAGAATGATCAGACCGGCGACCGCCGCCTTGTTCTTAAGCAGCCGATGCCAGGCGTCCACATACAGGGATCGACCCTGAACCACGCCGTGGTCCAGTGCCTGCTCGAAGGCATCGCGGGTCACCTCGTTCATTCCTTGGCCTCGTCATAGCGGATGCGCGGGTCCAGCCAGGCGTAGAGCAGGTCGACAAGAAAATTGAAGGCGATGATCAGCACGCCGTAGAGAATCACCACGCCCATGACCAGCGTGTAGTCCCGATTCAGCGCGCCCTGAACGAAGTAGGAGCCAATTCCCGGAATGGTGAAGATCCGCTCGACCACGACGGATCCGGTGAGGATGCCAGCCGCTGCTGGCCCAAGGTAGGAGATCACCGGCAGCAGCGCGGGGCGCAGGGCGTGATTGATCAGCACTTCCTTCTCGGGCATGCCCTTGGCACGGGCGGTTCGGATGAAGCTCGAATGCAGCACCTCGATCATCGAGCCGCGGGTGATGCGGGCGATATAGGCAATCATCGGCAGGGCCAGGGTGATCACGGGCAGCACCATGCGCGAGGGCTCGAAGGCCCAGCCGCCTGCCGGCAACCAGCCCAGGGTGATCGCGAAGAGAAGAATCAGCAGCGGCGCCATCACGAAGTTGGGAATGGAGATGCCCACCATGGCCACCGACATGACCGTGTAGTCAGACGGCCGGTTCTGACGCAACGCCGCCCAGGCTCCAACCGGCACGCCAATCAAAAGAGCCACCAGCAGCGCCAGCGCCCCGAGCGTGAAGGATACGGGCGCACCCTGGGCAATCAGATCATTGATGGTCCAGTCCAGATAATGGAAGGAGGGACCGAAGTCGAAGCGCGCGATCTGCCAGAGGTAGCGCGCGTACTGGAAAACCAATGGCTCATCCAGATTGTATTTGGCCGCCAGATTGGCCTCGATCTCCGCCGGCAGCGCACGCTCGGAATCAAAGGGCCCGCCGGGCGCGATCCGGATCAAGAAAAACGCCACCGTGATCAGCAAGAACAGGGTCGGAATCGCAGAGGCGAGGCGCTTGATCGAGTAGTTCAGCATGAATACAAAAGCGGTTTCACGCGGAGACGCAGAGAGGCTGAGGTCGCTGAGAAATCATTGCTCATTGAACTGGTTCACGACTCTGACAATTCCACTCCGCATGATTGCGGCTCCAAAATTCAATAGCAAGCCAACGGATGCGCCGGATAACTTAAGGTAAGTCAAGAGTTGCCGTTTGTGAACCTTGGCTACCGCTTCAGTAGCCTTGATCTCAAGAACCACCCTATCTTCGACAAACGGGTCAATTCTGAAAGCTTCCTTGAAACTCAGCCCCTCGTAGCGGACGGGCATCGGAATCTGTCTCCCGACCTTCAGACCCGAATCACTCAGCTTCTTTTCCAATACAGTCTCGTAGACCGTTTCCAACAAGCCAGGCCCGAGAGCTCTATGAATCTCTATAGCCTGTTCGATAATCAATGCCGTCAATTCATTTGTTTTCAACTCGGCGGCCTCTGCCCCTCTGCGTCTCTGCGTGCTCACTTGTTATCGATCTGGGCCGCGGGCTCGTCATCTGAGGGAAGCACTCTTCCAGACAGCTCATCTTCCGCTTTCAGAAAGTACATATGGCGGGTCAGGTGGTAGTCCATGACGTTTTCCTGCCAGCCTTTCAGGCGTGGATCGACGAGGCGCTTGGAGACGTAGACAAAGGAGGGCAGAACGACCTGGTCGTTCATCAGGATCCGTTCGGCCTCGACCATCAGGTTGCGTCGAAGGGCGGGGATGCGCTCGCCGGCAATCTGCTCCAGCAAACGATCGTAGCTGGGATTGTTATAGCCGGCATCGTTCCGACCGTGTTCCGAATGGAACAGCTCCAGAAAGGTGAAGGCATCCTGGTAGTCGCCGATCCAACCGGCCCGGAAGACCTCCGTGACGCGACGCTGGGCACGGTTCTGCAGGAAGACGCGAAACTCTTCATTGATCAGTCGGGTACGAACACCGAGCACCTGCTTCCACATGGCAGCGATGGCCACGGAAATCTTGCGGTGGTTCTCCGAGCTGTTGTAGCGCAGCTCGACGACCAGCGGGTCATCTTCCGTATAGCCCGAGAGCGCATAGAGTCGGCGCGCTTCGGCTTCGCGTTCTTCCTGGGTCCACTGCGCGTGCTCCGGCACGTAAGGCGGATAACCCGGAAGCCCCGGGGGAATCAGGTTGTAGGTCGGAATCTCACCGAAGCGGGTGACCCGCGAGGTCAGAATGTCGCGATCCAACGCCAGGTTCAGGGCCTGGCGCAGCGGCAGGTTGTCCTGGAACGGGGGTCGGAGCAGGTTGTAGCTGAAGAAGTAGGTACCGAACCAGGGCGCGACCATGAGCGCATCGGACATGTTCTCTTCCAACCAGCCGAACTGGTTGTTCGGCACCTGGAAGGTCCACTGCAGATCACCGGCGCGGAAGCGGTTGAATTCCGTGTTCTCGTCTTCAAAGGGGTAGTAGAAGACGCGCTCGATAACCACCTCATTGGCGCGGCGATAGTGAGGATTACGGGCCAGCTCGATATGCGCACGAACCTGCCAGTCCGCCAGCATGTAGGCACCATTGGAAACGAGCTGACCGGGTCGAACGTGGGAGGGCCCATGGGCTTCCAGCGCTGGCCGGTAGACGGGGTAGGTCGTCGGGTGGGTCAGCAGTCCAAGAAAGTAAGGCGTGGGCGAGGCAAGCGTGACCTGGAAGGTGGTATCGCTGAGCGCCTCGACGGCCAGCGACTCAAAGGGCATCTCACCGGCGAAGATGGCTTCCGCGTTCAGCACGGGCGCCAGCATGCGGCCATAGCTCGCACCCGTCTCGGGATTGACGACACGTTGCCATGACCAGACAAAATCCTGCGCTCGTAGCGGCTCGCCGTTGCTCCAGCGCGAGTCGGGATTCAGATAGAAGGTGTAGACCAGACCATCGCGACTGATGTCCCAGTGATCCGCAGCGCCGGGAACAATACGTCCGTCCGGTTCCGTGGTGGTCAGGCCCTCGAACAGATCGCGCAGGATGGTCGACGACGGCACCCCGTCGGCCAGGTGCGGATCCAGGGTCTGAGGTTCTTCCGCATTGCCTCGGTGCAACGCCTGCTCGTCGGCCAGCGCATCGACCGGGGGACGGCCGTCCTCATCGGGAATGAACTCGACGGGCATCGACAGCAACGGGGCGGGCCCCAGTCCTTCACCCTCGCCTGAATCGGATCCGCAGGCGGCCAGCATGCTGCACGCCAGCATCATCAGCCCACCAAACAGGATCCGTCTGTTGTTCATTCGAGCCACAGCCAGCGCGAGAGATGCACGTCCATGAGGTTGTCTTCGAATCCTCGCACGTCGGGTTTCACCAGGTGACGAGAGACATAGTAGTACAGCGGCACGATGACCTGGGCATCGAGCACACGCTGTTCGGCCTCGAATAACAGCGACTGGCGCGCTTCGCCGCTTTGCTGATCGGCGCGACGCATCAGTGCGTCGAATTCAGGATCGGACCAGAAGCTGTAGTTCAGGGGGCTGTCGCTGACGAACAGCTGCAGGAAATTACCAGCATCACGCCAGTCAGCGATCCAGCCGCCGCGAACGATCTGGGTGAGTCGCCCATGGCGTCGGTTGGCGACGAAGACCTTCCACTCCTCGCTGACCTGCCGAGTGCGCACCCCCAGATGCTCCCGCCACATGGCCGCGACAGCAGCGGACATGCGCCGATGGGCCAGCGAGGTGTTGACCCTCAGCTCGACGGTCAGCGGTCGGCGTCGGGAATAGCCTGCGGCTCGATAGAGGCGCTGGGCTTCGGTTCGGCGGTCGGCCAGGCGGGTGTCACGATCACGACTGACTTCAGGCCAGCCCGGCATACCCGGCGGAATCAGACGATCTGCCGGCACCTCCCCGGCACCCAGGACCCGTTCGGCGAGCAACTCTCGATCGATCACCAGACTCAATGCGCGGCGCAAGCGAGGCTGATCGGCGAAGGGCTCGCGCGCGACGTTGAAGGCCAGAAAGAAACTGCCGAGATAAGGCGAAACCCGCAGCTCTTCATTGAACAGGTCACGCAACCATTCCAGCCGGCCGGGCGGAATGGTTTCGGTGAGGTGGAGTTGATCAGCGCGATAGCGATTCAGCTCAACGTTGGGCTCCTCGATGACGTGCCAGCGCACGGCCTCGAGGCGCAGGTCATCGGCCGAGTGCCAGTGGGGGTTCCTGATCAGATGCAGATGAGCGCCGGGAACGCGCTCATCGAGCATGAAGGGTCCGCTGAATCGTGCCGAGCCCTCGCCAGGCCAGGGAAAGGTCGCCGGATGGGTCAGCAACTCATCGAACCAGGGTGTCGCTCGTTCCAGCTCGACACGGAGCTTCTGATCATCAACCGCCTCGATGCCCAGTTGCGCGGGCGGCAGTTCTCCTCGACGCACGGCCACTGCCGACACTACCCGGTCCAACCAGGCTGCCTGGGGCGAGGCCGTTTCCGGATCCAGCAGTCGGCGCCAGCTCGCAACCACATCGTGTGCCGTAATCGCTGTGCCATCGGACCATCGCGCATCGTCGCGCAGCCAGAAGGTCCAGACGTGTCCATCGTCGCTGACCGTCCAGCGCTCAGCCAGACCGGGCAGCAACCGGGCCTGCGCATCGAAGGTGATCAAACCTTCATGGAGGTCGCGCATCACGTTCAGAGAGGAAAGGGATTGGCCGCGATGCAGGTCCAATGAATCAGGTTCGGGACCGACACCGCGATCGAGCGTCTGCGCGCCCAGACTCAGTGGAGTCAGGATCAGCAGCGCGGCCAGCAGCCAGGCCAGGCGCGGTTTCGTAGCGGAATCCGACGGGCTCATTCTCGCCAGGGACACACACTTAAACGACATTGACATGCACAGCCACAGCCTAGAGGCGATAATCCAATGCTCATTCTAGTCAGGACGCCATCCAAGTGAACGCCGATCAACCCCTGACCGACCCACGGGAACTGGCCGCCTGGCTGGAAACCGGCTGCAAGCCCGAGTCCGAGTGGCGGATCGGAACCGAACATGAAAAGTTCGGCTTCCTCACCGATACGCTGGAGCCGTTGCGTTATGAAGGCCCACGCGGAATTCGCGCGGTACTCGAGGGCCTGGCCGAGAGGTTTGACTGGCAGCTGGTTGAAGAGGACGGCGTGCCGATCGCCCTCAGTCACGTCAGCGGTGCTTCCGTCACCCTGGAACCGGGCGGTCAGGTCGAGCTGTCAGGAGGCCTGCTCGACAACCTCCACCAGACCTGCAACGAGGTGAATACACATCTGGCGCAGGTCCGAGAGGTTTGCGAGCCCTTGGGTGTTGGCTTTCTCGGATTGGGCTTCCACCCCACCGCCAGCCGCGATGACATCGAGTGGATGCCCAAGGCGCGCTACGTGATCATGCGCAACTACATGCCCAAGGTCGGCACTCTGGGTATCGACATGATGAAGCGGACCTGTACGGTGCAGGTCAATCTGGATTTTTCCAGCGAAGCGGACATGGTGGACAAATTCCGCGCTTCACTGGCCCTGCAGCCAATTGCCACGGCCCTGTTCGCCAACTCGCCCTTCGTCGAGGGCCAGCCGACTGGCTTCCAGAGCTATCGCAGCCAGGTCTGGACCGATACGGATGCGGATCGCACGGGCATGCTGCCCTGGGCGTTCGATGACAGCATGGGCTTCGAACGCTACGTGGACTGGATGGTCGACGTGCCGATGTATTTTGTTCGCCGCAACCACCGCTACATCGATGTCGCGGGCCAGTCCTTCCGCGATTTTCTCGCCGGTCGCCTGAAGGGACTGGAAGGCGAACGACCCACCTTGAGCGACTGGGAAGATCATCTGACCACCGCCTTTCCGGAGGTGCGCCTCAAGCGCTTCCTGGAAATGCGCGGCGCTGATGGCGGTCCCTGGCGCCGCCTGTGCGCACTGCCCGCTTTCTGGGTGGGCCTGCTCTACGACAGCGACAACCTGCAGTCCTGTCTGGACCTGACCCGGGCCTGGACCCTTGAGCAGCGACAGGCCCTGCGCGAAGACGTCGCCCGCAACGGCCTGCAGGCCACCATCAACGGGCGCACGGTACTTGAGATCGCTCGCGAGCTGCTTGCGCTGGCCCGCCAGGGACTGGCGCGTCGGCAGCGCTTCAATGGCGCTGGCGATCACGAAGCCGGTTTCCTGAACTCACTGGAGGAAATCGTCGATCGCGGCACCAATCCGGCTGAGGTCAAATTGGCGGCCTTCAACGGGCGCTGGAATGGCGATCTGCGGGGGCTGTTCGAGAAATACGCTTACTAAGCCCTCGAAGGCAGTAGATTCATCCAACGCGCCTCGATTGGCCCGGCTGAAGTTGCTCCAGGGTCCAGTCACCGACCCGATAGCGAATCAGCCGCAGCGTGGGCAGGCCCACCGCTGCCGTCATCCGCCGGACCTGTCGGTTGCGGCCTTCGGTGATCGTCATCTCCAGCCAGCAGGTGGCCTGTCCCGCTCTCGGCGCGATCGGGGGCTTTCTTTTCCACAGGCCTGCCGGCGCGCGCACCAACAAGTCGACCTGTGCCGGTGCCGTTCGACCGTCCTTCAGATCCACGCCTTTCTGCAGGCGCTGAAGCTGAGCCACCGTGGGTCGGCCCTCCACCTGGACCCAGTAGGTCTTGGGCGTCTTCGAAGCCGGATCCGTCAGCCTTGCCTTCAGCACGCCATCGTTGGTCAGTACCAGCAAGCCTTCGCTGTCATAGTCCAAGCGCCCGGCAGCATAGACACCGGGCTCTTCAATGAAGTCAGCGAGGGTGGCACGACCTTCCGGATCGGTGAACTGGCTCAAGACCCGAAAGGGCTTGTTCAGCAGCAGTGTGGTGGAACCGGACATCGGCAGGGCCGCAGGGTCAGAACAGCAGCTTGATGCCCGCGCTCTTCACTTTTACCTGCTTCTTGAACAGCGTCTTGATGCGATTGAGCGCCTTGGATGATTCGGCCTCGAATCGAAGGACCAGACCATCGCTACGGTGAGAGGCACGGATCAGACCCCAACCATCTGCGTAATCAACGCGCAAGCCGTCCACCATGGACAGTTCGCCATCACCGAACTCACCTTCTGCCATCAGCGACATCATCAGGTCTTCGGCCTGACCAGGCTCCAGCGGCACGCGGATCTCCGGCGTGCTTTCGCTTTCCGGAAGTTGCTCGAGAATTTCCGTGATCGGTCGAGTATTGGCTGCCAGCATTTCCATCAGTCGAGCGCTGGCATAGATTGCATCATCGAAGGGATACCAGCGTTCGGCGATGAACAGGTGCCCGCTAAACAGACCGCCCAGCAGGGCGCCATCCTCACGCATCCGACGATCGACAAAGGCCTCGGCGCTGCGCTCGACGATCGGCTTGCCGCCGGCCGCCTGGATCAATTCCTTCAGTGCCGTGCTGCTGGCTGAATCGATCACGACCTTGGCGCCGACATTGCGCTCCAGCATTTCGGGGACCAGCAGCATCATGACGCGATCGGTCCAGACCACTTCCCCTTCGCTGGATACCATGGCCAGACGATCGCCGTCGCCGTCGAAGGCCAGACCCAGGTCTGCCTGGAAGTTGCGCACGCACAGCTTCAGGTCTTCAAGATTATCCGGATCGGAAGGATTGGGCAGATGGTTAGGAAAGGTGCCGTCAACGTCGGCGTAGAGGGCAATCACGTCGGCACCGATCGCTTCGAGAGCCTGCGGCACGACCGTGCCCGCGATGCCATTGCCGCAATCCACAACGACCTTGAGCGGTCGCTCGAGCTGGATGTCGATACCGATCCGCTCGATGTAGCGCTCGATCACGCTTTCTTCGGTCAGCTCGCCGCTGCCGCTACTCAGGTTCTGTGAATCGATCCGACGCTTGATGGCCTGAATGGCCGTATCGTGCAGCAGCTCGTGATTCAAGCGAATTCGGAAGCCATTGTGCTCGGCCGGGTAGTGCGAACCCGTGACCATGATGCCGCTGCCATCGGTCATCTCCGCTGCAGCAAAGTTCAGGACCGGAATCGGCACTGCACCCAGGTCAAGCACATCAACGCCGGAAGCCTGAAGCCCCTGGGTCAAGGCCGACATCAAGGAGGCCCCGTGCATGCGGCCATCACGGCCCACCACGACGCGTTCGATGCCGCGGGCCTGGGCCTCCGAACCGATCGCTTCACCGATCAGCGTCGCCGCCCGAGCGTCGAGGTGCTCATCGACAATACCGCCAATGCTATTGGCCCGGAACAGGCTGTCATCCAGTACCGAGGCGTAGGATTCATCCGGCGCTGGTGCGGCTTCTTCCTCTGCGGACCCTTGCTCATCCTCGTCGGTCAGGGAGGTCGATTCCCCTTCAACCTCTTGGACGGGTTCCTCCGATGCCTCGGCTGAAGCCTCGATCAATTCCTTCTCTTGATCAGAAAATTCTTCGAGCTCGGCTTCCTGCTTGAAGTCATCCCAACCGATCGCGCTGTCATCGGCTTGCGCCAGCTCATCGATCGCTTCCGGCGCTGATGCTTCTTCGTCATCGGGCATCACGAAACCCGGCTCATCAGGCGGGGCAATCTGCTCGGTTTCATCCGGGTCAAAGGCGTCTGAGTCGCTGTCGACTGTGGCTGGTTCGTCAACCTCGAAACCGTCCTGCGAATCAACCGTAGCTCGATCGGATTCCGGCTCGAACAGATCATTCTCCTCGGGATCGAAGAACACCGTATCGGCCACCAGGCCCTCGCGGCCCGGCACCTTGCGCTGATCAGCACCCACCGTGTCGTCGACGGGATCGCTCAGCGTATCCGGCAGCTCGGGGAGGTCATCGCCGCCGGCGTCCAGGTCACCCAGGGGCGCACTGCTCTGGTCTACCTGATCGGAATCAAGTAGCCAGTCCGGCAGGTCTTCCATCATTGGATCCGGCTCTGCAGCGGCTCGAACGGCAGGCTTCGGTTTGGCGCGGGCCTTGGTCCGTAAGCGAGCCTTGGGTTGTGGGGCGGGCGCCTCGCCCTCCTGCCGGGCCGGTTTGGCGGGCTTCCGTTTCGGGCGCAGGTCTACGACCTGCAGGGCCCCGAAGCGTTTGCGGATGAGAAGACCGACCGCCAGCATGATGACGCCGATCGCCAGTACGATCACTGCCGATTGCTTGCTGAAGGAACTCGCAAAGGTCCGACGCGTCCAGTCCAGGGTCAGCTTCGAGCCCACGATGGGCGAGGATTCAACGCCCCCCCGGGGCTGACCAAAACTCCTCAGGGAATAGGATTCGGAACCCGTTTGCTGAACCATTGACACGGAGTCGAGATACGGTGAGATCGACAACAGGCTACTCGCCATGCTGACTGGTACACGCATGAACAGAATGCCTTCCACGCCAGCGTCGACTTCAACCGCCTGTGCCAGCGCCAGGTTCTCCGTGGCTTGACCCGGGTAGTGCACCTGGATCGGCGCGCGACCCTGGCTGCGTGCTTCAATCAGCATCTCGATGACGGTGAAGTCAGGCTCCGGATACTCGCCCAGTGGAATGCCCTCAACGGAAGCCGGAAAGATCCGCAGATCGATGATGTTGGGCACGCCGCGACGCTGGACGGCGGCATCCATGGCATCGCTCTGGTCCGCGGATAAGCGAAGCGCTTCCCGGGCCAATTCGACGACCTCCGGGTTGTTCAGCACGGACTGCATTTCGGCCAGCGAATCAGATATCGCTCTGGCCTGTTCCTGGGCCGCGCTGGTGGCCTGCTCCGCATCCAGCTCGCCCTGAATGCTCGCGTACATCAGGACGGCTCCGAACAGCAGACCGAACACGCCCAGCGCCAGTGACAGCAGGCCGCTTAATCGAACGACTTTCGACGTGCTATCCGTTGACGCTGCCGGACTCATCTTCAGTGGGTTCCCGTATGGCCGATTCCCCCGGCCCCGCGCTCGCTGGGCTGGAAAGACTCTACGCGCCGAAGTTTAACCTGAACCACGGGCACCACGACCAGTTGGCAAATTCGCTGACCGGGCTCGATCCGGATAACTGACTGACCGCGATTCCAGCAGGAAATCTTGACCTCGCCCTGGTAGTCGCTGTCGATCAGACCGACGAGATTACCGAGGACCAGGCCCTGCTTGTGCCCCAGCCCTGACCGCGGCAGGAGTACGGCGGCCAGACCAGGGTCATCCAGGTGAATGGCCATTCCCGAAGGAATCAGCGCCGTTGCGCCCGGCTCCAGCTCCAGCGCTTCGGAAAGACAGGCACGCAAATCCATGCCAGCCGAGCCGTCGGTGGCGTAGTCCGGCAGGGGCCATTCCTGACCCAGTCGATCATCCAGAACCTGAACATCCAGCGTCTTCATGCGCCGCTTCCCTCTTCCTTCGACTGCTGATCATGCAAGACTTGCACCATAATGTCGACCAGCTCACGCGCCAGCTGACTTTTGTCCTGCCGTGGCAATGACCAGTGCCCATTGGCGGAGAACACTTCCAGGGCGTTGTCAGCTTGATCAAAGGCCAGGGACTCCCCAACCTGATTGGCAGCAATCAGGTCCAGGCGCTTGTTCGACAACTTGGCCCGAGCCGCTGCGGCCAGATCCTGCGTTTCGGCCGCGAACCCCATCACCAGCCCGGGGCGTTTCGGAGAGGCGGCGACGCTTGCCAGAATGTCGGGATTGGGCACCAGGCGAATTTCGCGCGGCTCCGTGGATTTCTTGATCTTCTGAGCATGGCTATCCTCAGGACGATAGTCCGCAACGGCCGCCACACCAATAAAACCCTGAGCGCCCTCGAGCACGGAAAACACCGCATCATGCATCTCCTCGGCGCTGGTGACATCCAGTCGACGGACCCCTTCGGGCGTCCCAAGCTGGACGGGACCGGCGACCAGGTCGACCTGGGCACCCGATTGGCGCAATGCCGTCGCCAGGGCAAAGCCCATCTTTCCAGAAGAACGGTTGCCCAGGAAGCGAACGGGATCCAAGGCTTCATGAGTCGGTCCCGCGGTCACGACAAAGCGCTGACCGGCCAGGCGCTGATCATCGGCAGCGGATAGCCGCTCGACCAGTGCTTCGGGTTCCAGCATGCGGCCAGCGCCCGTTTCTCCACAGGCCTGGTCACCGACGCCCGGGCCCAACGTGGCGACGCCGCGTTGTGACAACACTCGACAATTTTCGACCACGGCCGGGTGCTCCCACATGACCCGATTCATCGCCGGCGCAAGGAGGACCGGAGCCTCCGTGGCCAGAACCAGCGTAGTCAACAAATCATCTGCCAGTCCGTGGGCGAGCTTGCCGATCACCTGGGCCGTGGCCGGCGCTATCAGGATGCCATCGGCCCAGCGTGCCAGCTCGATGTGGCCCATGCCGGCCTCGGCCTCATGATCCAGTAGCGTGCCGTGAACGCGAAGGCCGCTCGCCGCCTGCAGCGTCAGAGGCGTAATAAAGGCCTCGGCGCCGCGCGTCATGACCACCCGGACCTCGGCGCCAGCATCGCGCATGCGACGCACCAGCGTCGGCATTTTGTAGGCGGCGATTCCGCCAGTCACGCCCACGATCCAGCGCCGGCCTGCCAGTCCTGGGCCGTTCATCGAGCTGATTTCCTAGTGTGCGTCGAGGCAATGTCCCCATGCCGTCGATCAATGTCAGAACGCACCATAAACACCATCGCAATTTCCAAGGATCGGATTGTATGCGAATCGCCGATTGGCCACAGACCGAAAGACCGCGCGAACGCTTGCTCGAGCAGGGCGCCGCAGCACTGAGCGACGCCGAACTATTGGCCATTGTCCTGCGCACGGGAACGCAGGGCCGTTCAGCGCTGGATCTGGCGCGCGCACTGATCGCTCACTTTGACGGCCTCCGTGGACTGCTCGACAGCAGCCTGGAGCAGATCTGCGAGCAACCGGGCCTGGGGCCCGCCAAGTACGCCCAGATTCATGCCGCCATGGAACTGGCTCGGCGTCACTTGCGAGAAACCATGATGCGTGGAGAAGCTTTGACGAGCCCGCAGGCCACACGCCGCTACCTGACGGCCGCCCTGCGAGATCGACCGCACGAAGTCTTCTGCGCCCTGATGCTGGATACGCGTCACCGCGTCATCGCTTTCGAGGAATTGTTCAGCGGTACGATCGACTCGGCTCATGTCCATCCACGCGTGGTCGTCGAACGCGCCCTGAGCAAGCGCGCCGCCGCGATGATCGTCGCCCACAACCACCCCTCGGGCATCGCCGAGCCCAGCCAGGCCGATCTGGCCATCACCCGCCGCCTCCGCGACGCCCTGGCCCTGGTCGACATCCGGCTGCTCGATCACTTCATCGTCGGCGACGGAGACGTCGTCAGCCTGGCCGAGCGGGGGTTGGTTTGAATTCAAAAAAGGGCCTCACGCAGAGGCGCTGAGGAAAGGAGCGCCGCAGAGTAAGAGGTAATCCTGACTCGATCTGAAGCTCAGAGTGTTAGACCGACCATCACACACTCCTTGAACTTGAAGCACCCAGCGCTCTCGCTTGTTCTCTGCGCCTCTGCGTGCAAGTCTTTTGTCGAATGCTGGGCGACCCTCTCTCTGCCCGACCAAAAAAAACCGGGCACAGGGCCCGGTTTTTCAAATCCGTCATGCGGAAAGCCAGATCTACTTGATCTTGGCTTCCTTGTACATCACGTGCTTTCGTACGACGGGGTCGTACTTTTTGAACTCCAGCTTATGCGGAGTGTTCTTCTTATTCTTGTCCGTGGTGTAGTAGTGACCGGTTCCGGCAGAGGAAACCAGCTTGATCTTGTCGCGAGCGCTACCAGCCATGATGAATCTCCTTAAACTTTTTCGCCGCGGGCACGCAGGTCAGCCAGAACCTTGTCGATGCCGTTCTTGTCGATGATGCGCAGGCCCTTGGCAGAGAGGCGCAGCTTGACCCAGCGGTTTTCACTTTCAACCCAGAAGCGATGACGATGCAGATTCGGCAGCGAGCGCTTCTTGGTCTTGTTGTTGGCATGAGAGACGTTGTTTCCGACCAGCGGACGCTTGCCGGTCACCTGACATACTCGAGACATGACGGTATTCCTAGGTACTAATTAAATACGGAGCCCGCCTTTATACCAGATGGACCGGCCCGCAAGCAACAAAAATCGTTTTTTCGACGGGATTTAGCCCTGATTCGACCCCGAGAGGCGAGGAATAACGTGACGGGAGAACACCGCCTCGATATCGGCGGCGGACGCCGCAGCATCGAACTCCTCCGATTCCTGTATAGCCGCCGCCAAACCGAACAGCGCCATCCACATCGTGGAGCCCTCGACCTCCGACAACACTTCGAACTGACGATGATCAGCATAGGTCTCTTCCCAGGCAGCTCGAACCAAGGCCCAGAACCCCGAAGTGGCTTCCCAGTAGTCCCGGCCAGCCGAGAATTCATAGTCCGCGATCGGCTGATAGCGATTCACGCCAATTTCGCGCGCAACAAAAGGCCGCTCTGCCTCCGCTTCACCATGGCTGTCGACGCGCATCTTCAGATTGTCCTGCTCATGGATCCAGCCAGAGGGCAGAATCGTCTGCCGGTTGATGCCGCTGAGCACGTTGTAGTCATCGCGAACACTCCATTCGCGACGGGGCAGCGGCCGGCTCGCGCGATTGCTCTCCCAGACCGAGTGAGTCGTATGGTGCTCCCAGCGGCCGTAGTTTTCATAGCGCGGTGAATCATCGACCTGCCAGACCGACTGGGTCCATGCGCCCCTCATGCTCTCCGCATCGAGCTCGCGATGCTTCCAAACGTTGTTGGCGAGGTATTCGTGAACGTCCGTGTCCTGATAGCTCCAATCCTGGCGCCAGTGCTTGGTCACCATAGGGCCCTGGAGCTCACCCTCAT
>JBCDLQ010000014.1:0-14983 GCA_039414335.1 Pseudomonadota bacterium
GCGAAGACGAGGCCTCCTGCCCACTGGACCCGCAGGGTCTTCGTGTGCGAGTCGTGGTCGATGTGGCCTTTCATCTCCGAGGTGTCGAACGGCAGATCGAGCGCTGTGAGGCGTGTGTGGGTGATGCCGTCTTCGGCGCGCATGTGTGACAGGCGACGAATCTGAACGTTTTCGCCAACCTTGAGGATCAGCTGCTGACGTGATTCTTCGACCGTGCTGCCATTGGCCATCGCCTGGCCGTTCAGGGCATCGACGTCGTCGCTGTTCAGAGCCAGGGTGGCAACTTCTTCGGCAAAGCCACGGAAGTTGTCGTCCTTGGCCACGAAGTCGGTTTCGCTGTTGACCTCGACCAGCACGCTGTGGCCGGCAGCTGAGGCGTCAACGATGGCACCTTCGGCCGCCACACGAGAGGCCTTCTTGTCGGCTTTGGCCAGGCCGGACTTGCGCAGGTGCTCGATCGCGGCATCCATGTCGCCACCGGTTTCGACCAGGGCCTTCTTGCACTCCATCATGCCGGCGCCAGTGCGCTCGCGGAGTTCCTTGACTTGTGCTGCAGTAATGCTCATGACGATTCTCTTTAACGTTCAATCAGGATTCGGTTGGAATCAGGCGGCCGTCTTCGGGACGGCCGCCTGGAATCGGTGAACGCGGAATCGGTCTGCCGATGCCGCGTTCGGGCTTGCCAGGACAGCCGGGCTGCCCTGGCAAAAGACGGTGGCCTGGACGATGAATCAGTCCTCGTCGCCTTCGTCCTTCTTGGCCGCAGCCTTCTTCTTGGCGGCTTTCTTCTTGGCAGCCTTTTTCTTAGCAACCTTCTTTTTGGCCGGTGCTTCGGCTTCCTCAGCGGACGGGGCTTCGGCTTCCGCTTCGGCGGCAGCTTCCGCAGCCGCTGCTTCTTCAGCCGGCGCCTCGGCAGCTTCTTCCTCAGCCGGCTTGGCCGCGGCCTTCTTCTTGGCTGTCTTCTTGGTCACTTTGGCGGTGGCTTTTTTCTTTGCGGCTTTCTTGGCCGGGGCCGGTGCGGCTTCCTGCTCGACGGGGTTGCCGTCAGCGTCCAGCTCGACGAATTCGTCGGCGTCACCGGTCGGAACCGGTGCAGAAGCACGGCCTTCCAGGATCGCGTCAGCGACAAGCTGCGCGTAGAGGCGGACGGCGCGGATGGCGTCGTCGTTGCCCGGGATCACGTAGTCGATGTTTTCCGGTGAGTGGTTCGTATCGACCACGGCGATGACCGGAATGCCCAGCTTGCGAGCTTCGGCGACGGCAATCGACTCGTGACCGACGTCGACAACAAACATGGCATCCGGCAGGCCGTTCATGTCCTTGATACCGCCCAGGCTGCGTTGGAGCTTGTCGCGTTCACGGGTCAGCTGCAGTACCTCCTTTTTGACCAGACGGCCAAAGGAGCCATCGGTTTCCATCTGCTCCAGTTCCTTCAGGCGATTGATCGACTGACGAACGGTGCGGAAGTTGGTCAGCATGCCGCCAAGCCAGCGGTGTGACACGAAGGGGCTGTTGCAGCGCGCTGCTTCTTCGGCAATGGCCTGTCCGGCGGCGCGCTTGGTGCCCACAAACATGATGTTGCCGCGACGGCTGGCCAGCCGGCTCACGAAATCCAGAGATTCCTTGACCAGCGGCAGGGTCTTTTCCAGGTTGATGATGTGGATTTTGCCCCGGGCGCCGAAAATGTACGGCTCCATCTTGGGGTTCCAGTAGCGGGTCTGGTGACCGAAGTGCACGCCAGCTTCGAGCATCTGGCGCATGGTGACGTTAGGCATGTAGAGGTCCTTCTCTTCATTGGACATCCGTCGCGACCCGGCAGCCTTCCTGGCTGGGTAACGGGCCTGATCTGCGATCGAATTGTCCGGGGTTTGAGCCTCCGCTCATCCCGATCCTGCGAACCTTGAGAGACGGTCGAGGGCGATCTGAATCGACTTCGGCCGTCCTCTCGCGGCAACCCCGCGGAGCGTGACGATGAGCGTGTGTATTGCTTGCCTGGCCACTTCGGCCTGACAAAGCCTTTCAATTATAGCAGGGAATCTACTGTCGATAGAAGGCCTTTTCTCCTGTTTCCGAAATAATGCAGTTGACCGGCAGACGCTTGTGCCGGCGGCGAACTCGACGATCCAATTCCCTATAATCGTTGGCGAGCTCGCCACCGCCGGACCGATGACCCAGCTACTCAGCGCCTACCAATTCGTCCCGCTGACCCAAATGCCCTTGCAGCGGGAGCGGATTCGCGCCAGAGCCGTCGAACTGGGCCTGAAGGGCACGGTGCTGATTGCCGAAGAAGGCATCAACTTCAGTCTGGGCGGGGAGCGGGTTGCACTGGATCGTTTTCTCACGTGGGCCGATCAGCGCCTGGGACTGGATGCCCCAGTCGTCAACTGGCAGCCGGTGGACAGGGTGCCGTTTCTCCGCCTGAAGGTTCGTATCCGGCCGGAAATCATTACCTTCGATCCAGAGCTAATTCCCGGTGAAGTCCCGACGGGGCTGGCCCTGTCACCGAATCAGTGGCATGAACTGATCGCCCGCGACGACGTCCAGCTGGTCGATACGCGTAACCAATACGAATACGAACTCGGCACCTTCGAGGGTGCCGTGGATCCGGCCACCGAACGGTTCACGGAGTTCGGCGACTGGGCCCTGGAGCACTTGGCACCGGAACAGCCCGTAGCGATGTTCTGCACCGGCGGCGTGCGCTGCGAAAAGGCCAGCGCCTGGTTACTCAAGCACGGCTATTCCAAGGTCTATCAGCTTGACGGCGGCATCCTGAACTACCTCAGAACCATTCCTGAAGCCGAATCTCGCTGGCAGGGAGAGTGCTTTGTTTTCGATGATCGTGTCAGCGTGGACCATTCGCTCCAGCCCACTGGCCGCTCCGTATGTGCGGGCTGCCGGAGACCCGCCGAGGGCCTTGAGCCGGAAGCGATGCCGCCAGTCGATGGCGACGGTCAATGCCGCCTGTGTAGTGAGCGCTTCGACCCCGCCCGCCTGTCTGGTCTGCGCGAACGCGTTCGCCAGATCGCCCTGGCCCAATCCCGCGGCGAACTGCATCTGGGGCCGCAAATCGAGGAGAGTGACGCATGACGCCTGAAGTGACCGAAATCGCCCCGCCCAGCTGGCTGCCCTCAGCGCTGCACGGCGGCTGGGAAGTGCTGGCGGCCTATCCCTTGATCCTCGCTGCGGTCATTCTGTTCGTGGGACTGACGGTGGCGGTGATTGGCCGCGCCTGCGTGATGCACTGGGGCGGCAAGCTGACCTCACGCACGCGCAGTGATCTGGACGAAAAGCTGTTGCGCATTGGCGCCAATGTGGCGGCCCTGCTGCTGGCCTATGCTTCTGCGGCCGTGGCCGTCCAGGTGATCGGCTTCAACGATCCGATCGAGCGGACCATCATCCGCATTCTGATGAGTCTGCTGATCCTGCGCCTGATGACTTCAGGCATGCGCGCCTGCCGCGTCGCGCTGAGTCTGCTCAGCGCGCTCAAGGATCGCTTCAAGATTGTCGAGGAACGCACCCTGCCGCTATTCGACCTGATCGCCACAATCGCGATCGTGGGTCTGGCCGCTTATGCCCTGCTGATGGTCTGGGACATCGATCCCACCGCCTGGCTGGCATCGGCCGGTGTGGTCGGTATCGCCGTCGGCTTCGCGGCCCGCGACACGCTGGCCAATCTGTTTGCGGGCTTTTTCATCATTGCCGATGCGCCCTACAAGATGGGCGACTACATCGTGCTGGAGTCCGGAGAGCGCGGGGCCGTGACCAAGGTCGGCATCCGTTCGACGAGAATTCTGACGCGGGATGACGTGGAAATCACCGTGCCAAACTCGGTCATGGCCAACGCCATGGTCTACAACGAGTCCGGCGGCAAGTGGGTCAAGTTCAGGATTCGACTGAAGGTCGGCGTTGCCTATGGTTCGGACGTCGATCAGGTGGTCGCTCTGCTGGAAAACCTGGCCAAGGACCACGCGATGGTCTGCAACGACCCCTCGCCGCGCGTGCGGATGCGAGGTCTGGGCGATTCGAGTCTGGATTTTGAGTTGCTTTGCTGGGTCAATCATCCGTCGGAACGGGGCTTGGTTTCTCACCAGCTCTACATGGAGATTTATAAGTCGCTGGGTGAGGCCGGAATCGAAATTCCCTTCCCGCAGCGCGATGTGTGGATGCGTCAGGACGAGACGTCCTGACGCTTGATCATCGAGATCAACTCGCGATGAAGTGAGAAACGACCTGATCGATCGCGATTTCGCTATTGTCCTGACCGCGACGTCGATACTCAACAACACCGTTGTCCAGACCACGGTCACCGACCACGATGACGTGCGGCAGGCCCAGTAGCTCGGCATCGGCGAACATCACACCGGGGCGCAGGGGGCGATCGTCCATCAGCACGGATTTGCCGGCCGACTGGAGGTCGGCGTAGAGCTGATCGGCGGTCTCGCGAACGCGATGGGTCTTCTGATGGTTCAGGGGCAGGATCATCAAGTCGTAGGGTGAAAGCGGTTCGGGCCAGATGATGCCGTTGTCGTCGTGGTTCTGCTCGATGGCAGCGGCCACGATGCGCGATACGCCGATGCCGTAGCAACCCATGATCGGGTGCTGTCCGCGGCCGTTCTCGTCCATGACGACCGCATTCATCGACTCGGAATACTTGTTGCCCAGCTGGAAGATGTGACCGACCTCGATGCCGCGAATCAGCTCGATGTCGCCCGAACCGTCGGCTGCGGGATCTCCCGCCTGGACCTTGCGCAGATCGGCAACCTCCGGCAGCGGCAAGTCGCGCTCCCAGTTGATGCCGAAGTAGTGGAAGTCGTCTTCATTGGCCCCGGCGCCGAAATCGCTCATCAGCGCGACGGAACGATCAATCACCAGCGGCAGCTCGAGACCGACCGGTCCCAGGCTGCCCGGGCCGGCGCCTAGCGCCTTGCGAATCTCGCCTTCTTCGGCCATGCGCAGGGGCGAGGCGACCTGGGCCAGCTTCTCGGCCTTGACCGCATTGAGCTCGTGATCTCCGCGCACCATCAGCGCCACCAGCTCATGCTCGCTGTCCTCGGCGGCCTCGACGATGAGCGTCTTGACGGTCTTCTCGATCGGCAGGCCGTGCTGCTCGACCAGCTCTGCGATCGTCTTAGCGTTCGGTGTGGCCACCTTCTCCATCGTCTGCTCGGGCGCTGCGCGTTCGCCGACGGCGAGCGCTTCGGCTAGCTCGACGTTGGCCGCATAGTCGCTTCCCGGAACGTGTGCAATCTCGTCCTCGCCGGAATCGGCCAGCACGTGAAACTCATGGGACACGGCGCCGCCGATGGCGCCCGTGTCGGCCGCAACGGCTTTGAACTTCAGTCCGAGGTGCTCGAAGATCCGGCTGTAGGTGGCGTACATCACCTCGTAGTAGCGGCCCAGGCAGTCTTCGTCCATATGAAAGGAGTAGCCGTCTTTCATCAGGAACTCGCGGGCGCGCATCACGCCGAAGCGCGGGCGAATTTCATCGCGAAACTTGGTCTGGATCTGGTAGAAGCAGATCGGTAGCTGCTTGTAGGAGCGAATCTCGCCACGGGCGAATTCCGTGATGACTTCCTCATGGGTGGGTCCATACGCAAACTCCCGACCAGCGCGGTCGGTGATCTTGAGTAGTTGCGCACCAAACTGATCCCAGCGACCGGTCTCTTCCCACAGCTCTGCCGGCTGGATCGCCGGCATCAGCATTTCCAGGCTTCCGGCTGCGTCCATTTCCTCGCGCACGACTGCCTCGACCTTGCGCAGCACCTTCAGGCCCAGCGGCGTCCAGCTGTAGATGCCGGAGGTGAGCTTGCGGATCATGCCCGTGCGCAACATGAGTTGATGGGAAGCGATCTCGGCATCCGAGGGCACTTCGCGTTGAGTGACGAGGTGGAATTGACTGGTTTTCATGACGATCGGGCCCGTTCGGGCGAGGAATGCAGCGACGAATTCTATCAGTCCGGCGCCTGATCCAGCGACTTGATCGGGCAAGTCGCTGGACGGAAACTGGAATGAGGGCTTACGCGAGCCGTCAGCCCGGACTCGTCATCAAGCGGTAGTCAGCACCATTCGTCCATGAAGGTCTGGTTCTCACTGATCAGGCGCTGACGTTCTTCTTCGGAGATTCGCTCGACTTCACCTTCATCGTTTTCAACACTGATGCGCACGCGCTGGGTCAGCCAGCCGAGGTTGGTGCGTGCCTGTTCGCAGCGCTCGGCCACAAGCTCAGGATCGGGTTGCGTGACTTCGACTTCGCTCAAGGTCGGCAGCAGGTCATCGCCTTCAGCCGCGGTGTCGTCGTCCATGTCCTCATCACCGACGGTTCTCGGGGCGACTCTCTCGCGACGATCGCCTTCCGTGCTGATGCGTTCATATTCGACCCCTTCCGGCGGCCGCGCCGAGAAGTGGGTGACGCCGTTTTCGTCCACCCATTTGTAGATCTCATCCTGAGCGTGGAGGTCATGCATGCCCAAATTCAGCGCAAGAAAGACAAGGGCAGCAGCCCCGGTATTGATCATGAGTTTGAAAGGCTTCATGAGATGGCTCGCTCCAATCGCCGTTGACCCACCTTGGAATGCACCCAACTGTGCCTCAATGAGCAGGCCTGCGCAAGTGAAGGGCTGCGATGCTATGCTTTCGCCGCACTGTTTTTTGATCGTCGACCGTGAACGAATCCAATCCTCGAAAAGGCCCGGCCCGCGGCGCGTTCCTGCTTCCGAACGCCTTGACCACGGGCGCCCTGATGGCAGGGTTCTACGCCATCATTGCCGCCATCGGCGACCAACCGGTGACGGCCTGCATTGCCGTGGTGATTGCCGGACTACTCGACGGCGTCGACGGACGCGTTGCGCGATTGACCAACACGCAGTCGGAATTTGGCGTTCAGTACGACAGCCTGTCGGACATGGTGTCCTTCGGACTGGCGCCGGCAATTCTGGTCTTTACCTGGGCCCTGGACGGTCTGGGTGAACCCGAAACCGTAGCCGCCAAGCTCGGTTGGCTGGGCGCGTTCTTCTTCGCCTCCTGCGCAGCCCTCCGCCTGGCACGATTCAACACGCAGGCCGGTGTGGCCGACAAGGCCTACTTTCAGGGGCTGGCCAGCCCCGCCGCCGCGGGCACGATGATTTCAACGATCTGGTTCTGCGAAAGTCGCGAGATCGCGCCCGATCTGGTCGCCTGGCCAATGCTGTTGCTGACCATTCTGCTCGGCACCCTGATGGTGTCTCGCGTGCGCTATTTCAGCTTCAAGGCCTGGCCCGTATCCGACCGGGTGCCCTTTGCCTGGATCTTCCTGTTGTTGGTGCTGCTGGTGTTGCTGGCGGTGGACACCCCGGCGGTGCTGTTCACGATCGGCATCGTCTACGTGAGCTCCGGGCTGCTGGTGACGGCCAGAGGTCGCTACCTGCAGCGCCTGCGTCGGCGCCGTGGGGAGATCGGCGATGACTGAGCTGTCGCGCAGCAGCCGCGAACGCCTGGCGCTGATCGGCGTGGATCTCTGGCAGCGGCGAGGCCAGCTGCCCGATGCCGAAGCCCTGGCCAGCGATGCAGAAGGACTCCGGATTCGATTGCTGTCCGGCGCAGGCGACTGGGTGCTGGTCCAGCAGCAGGCCTGGCGTGGCGAGCATGAGGCGCTGATGGCCGACATCCAGGCCACGCTGGGTCCCGAGCGCTGCCGATTCGGTCAATGGGCCGAGCCGGGCAGCGCGGGCGTCGGGCCAGCCGAGATGCAGGCTCGGGGCGTGGCTCACGTGCTGAGTTTTGGTCCACCACCGGATTTGATCGACTGGCCGATGCTGATTCAGGGGCCGACCCTGTCAGCCCTGGCGTCCGAGCCTGATGCGCGTCGCGCGCTCTGGCAGGCCCTGGCTCCGATCGTCGGAGCGCAATGACATGGTCGCCGTGATCCGCCCCGCCATCGAGATCCGCGCCATGCGGCGCGCTGATGTGTCCCGCGTCAATGCCATCGAGCAGGCCAGCTATCCCTATCCCTGGACCAAGGGCATCATTGCCGATTGCCTGCGCGTCGGTTACCACTGCCGCGTTCTGACGGTGGATCGGGAGATTGCCGCCTATGCCTTTGTGACCCAGGCGATCGATGAATCGCATTTGCTTAATCTCTGCGTTTCGGAGGATTACCGTCGACAGGGTCTGGCTCGCCTGATGCTGATGCATCTGATGGACGAGGTGCAGGTCATCGGCGCCTCCCGCATGTTTCTTGAAGTGCGGCCGTCGAATCCGGCGGCGATTGCCCTCTATGAGTCCATGAGCTTCCGCAAGATCGGCCGCCGGCCGGGCTATTACCCGACAGACGACGGTCGAGAAGACGCGGTGGTCATGGTCTGTCATCTGGATGAGTACCTGCAGGAGAGTCCCCGCTGATGCGAGTTGCTGCCGCTCAGATCGCCCCGGTCTGGTTGAATCGTCAGGCCACCCTCGATCGCATGGTCGAGACCGTGGATCAGGCCGCTTTCAGCGGCGTCGAATTACTCGCGTTCGGTGAGTGCCTGTTACCGGGCTATCCCTTTTGGGTCGATCGAACCGACGGCGCACGCTTTGACAGCGATCTTCAGGCTGACCTGTTCGCCCACTATGTCGACCAAGCCGTCTGTATCGAAGATGGCGACCTCGATGCGTTATTGGATGCGGCGCGTCGCAATCAGATGACGCTGGTGCTCGGCATCCTGGAGCGGCCCGCCAATCGGGGAGAGAGTGTCTATGCTTCGGCCGTGGTGGTCCTGCCGGATGGTCAGATCGGCTCGGTCCAGCGCAAGCTGATGCCCACCTATGAAGAGCGCCTGGTCTGGTCGACGGGCGATGGTCACGGCTTGCGTGTACATCGTCTGGGCGAATTCACCATGGGCGCATTGAACTGCTGGGAAAACTGGATGCCCCTGGCCCGGGTTGCGCTGCACGCTCAGGGAGAAGATCTGCACGTGGCGATCTGGCCCGGCAATGAGCGCAACACGCGCAATATCACCCAGTTCATGGCCATTGAGGGCCGCAGCTTCGTGCTGTCCGCTTCCGGCTTGATGCGCGCCCAAGACTGGTCGGAGGACCTGCCCTTCGCCGCGGTGCTCAAGGATTCGACCAGCGACATGCCGTGGGCGCGCGGTGGTTCCTGCCTGTGTGGTCCTGATGGTGAGTGGATTATCGAACCGGTGATCGACGAGACCGGTGTTTTTCATGCGGACATCGACGCGACGGATGTGCGCCGCGCGCGCCGACATTTCGATCCCAGTGGCCACTATTCAAGGCCAGATGTCTTCCAGCTCGAAATTGATCGTACTCGTCAGGCCATCTTGAAGGTAGACGACGATTAATTGTCGTTCGGGCCGCGGCAATTCAGCCCGGCCCAAAGGCGCTCAAGACAAGCCGTCTTCACGCCGTGAGGCCCCTGAAATAGGGGGCTGAGGCTTGATCCATGACCTTCGGCACATCCGTGTTTCACCCCTCTGGTGTTATAGTTCACCAATACACCTGAACTATGCACTGGAGATTCCTGATGAACAGGCTGATACCGCTCGCAAGCGTCCTTGCGCTGACGATTTTGACCGCCTGCGGACAGGCCCCGGAGGCGGACACTGCGGTGGCCGACGCTGAGGAAACCGTAGTCGAGCAGATTCCCGTCGAGGTGGCTTTGACCAAGCTCGGGGAAATCCGGGCGTTCTATTCGGCGACGGCCTCCCTCGAAGCTGACGGTCGTGCCCAGGTTGTGCCTCGAATCGGTGGTCAGGTGATCGAGCTGATGGCGGAGGAGGGCGATGCGGTTGTGGCGGGTCAGGTGCTGGCCCGGCTGGATTCCGATCGTTTGCGTCTTGAGTTGGCTCAGGCCGAGGCCAATATGCGTCGCCTTGAGCAAGACTTCGACCGGCATCGTGAAATGCACGAGCGCGACATGATCAGCACGGAAACTTTTGATCGCCTTCGCTTCGAGTTCGAAGCACAACGTGCTCAGCATGATTTGGCGCAGCTCGAACTGTCTTACAGTGACATCACGGCGCCGATTTCCGGTGTCATTTCCATGCGCGAAGTTCGCGTGGGCAATATGGTGAGCACGGTCGACCCCCTGTTCGAGGTCACCGCGCTGGATCCGCTTCAGGCGGTCCTTGATGTGCCCGAGCGCGAGCTCAGTCGCCTTCAGGCCGGCCAACCGGCAGTCCTTCAGGCCGATGCCCTGCCCGGAGAGACTTTCGTCGGCCGAGTAGCCAGAATTAGCCCCGTTATCGATGCTGATTCGGGCACATTCCGAGTCACTGTGGAGTTGAGCGGGGCGCAAGATCGGCTCCGGCCGGGCATGTTCGGCCGCTTCTCGATCGTCTACGACCAGCGCGATGACGTCGTCCTCGTGCCCGTCGAGGCGGTCCTGTCGGAAGATGGTCGTTCATCCGTCTTCATCATTGCCAACGGCCAGGCGGAGCGTCGGGAGATCGTTCCGGGATATCGCAACAATGGACATTTCGAGGTCGAGGAAGGCCTCGATGCAGGTGAGTTGGTCGTGACCACGGGACAGGCCAGTCTTCGAACAGGCTCAGCGGTTGTTGTGCTCAATCGCCCGGATGGCTTTGAAGAAGCATCGAGTATCGCTTCGACCACCTCTCACGTTGGAGATGACGCGTGAAAATCATTCGCTTGGCCACGCGACGGCGCGTGACCATCGCGATGGTGACGTTGGCCGTTGTCCTGTTCGGCATCGTTTCGTTGTCGCGCTTGGATTTGAGCCTGCTGCCCAACTTGTCTTATCCGACATTGACCATCCGCACCGATTTCGCCGGTGCGGCACCAGCGGAGATTGAAAGCCTGATCGCGCGACCGATCGAAGAGGTGGTCGGCGTCGTCCGCGGTGTTCGCCAGGTCCGATCGGTCTCGCGTGCAGGTCAGGCGGATGTGATTGTCGAGTTCCTGTGGGGTACGGACATGGACTTTGCGGCGCTGGATGTTCGCGAGCGTCTGGAGACCTTGACCTTACCGCTGCAAGCCGATCGACCGTTGTTGTTGCGATTTGATCCGTCTTCGGAGCCCGTGTTTCGCTTCGCCCTGACGCGAGACGAACAAGCGACCTATGATGATCGAGCGCTGCTGCCGCGCCCGGAGGCGGCCGATTCGGTGACCGAGTTGCGGCTCCTTCGTCGATTTGTTGATGACCAGCTTCGTCAGGACCTGGAGTCGGTAACGGGCGTGGCCGCCGTCACCGTGTCTGGTGGACTCGAAGAGGAAATCCAGGTCGCTCTCGACCAATATCGACTGGCACAGCTGGATCTGACGGCTGAACAGGTCTCCCAGCGTCTCCGGTCCGAGAATGTCAACTTGTCCGGCGGACGGCTCGAAGATGGCGATCGCCAGTTTCTCGTGAGAACGCTGAATGAGTTTCAGACCGTCGAGGAAATCGACGACGTCATTGTTGCCACGCGCCAGGGACGGCCCGTTTACCTGGCCGACGTTGCCGATGTCGTTCAGGGGTGGCGGGAACGAGAGGCGATCACGCGCGTCGACGGCGCGGAGATGGTTGAGCTTGCAGTCTATCGGGAAGGTGATACGAACGTGGTCTCCGTCGCTCGCCAGATCGACCGAGCTCAACGTCGAATCGAAGAAGCCCTCCCTTCAGACCTGTCTCTCGTCAGGACTTACGATCAGTCAGTTTTCATCCGCAATGCGATTGCCGAGGTCGTTCAGGCTGCGGTCCTGGGCGGCTTGCTTGCGATCGTTGTGCTCTATCTCTTTTTAAAAAATCTGCGATCGACGGCGATCGTCAGCATCGCGATTCCCGTGTCGGTGGTGGCAACCTTTGCGGCCATGCACTCGGCGCAGTTGACCTTGAATATCATGTCGCTCGGTGGCATCGCCCTGGCGATTGGATTGCTCGTCGATAATGCGATCGTTGTTCTTGAGAACATCGCGGCCAAGCGGGAGCAGGGCGAGAGTTGGTTTGATGCATCGCGCGATGGTGCCGGTGAAGTCTCCGGCGCTGTTACGGCAGCAACCCTGACCACAATCGCGGTGTTCTTTCCACTGGTTTTTGTCGACGGCATTGCCGGTCAGCTCTTTCGAGATCAGGCGCTGACCGTGACCTTCGCGCTGATTGTCTCCCTGGCACTGGCGTTGACGCTGATCCCCATGCTCGCTTCCCTGGGTGGTCGAAGACAAACGGAAAGTCATGGGCGGATCGTCCCCTCATCGCTTCCAGCAGCAGCGGGTCGACTGGCGAGACTCCGCGCCACTCTGAAGCGGGTCATCGACTTCGCTGTTGTCCTCGTCATCAAGATTGTCCGTGCTGTGATTAGCGTATTGGCATGGGTCAGCAACTTGGTGATCAGACCGGTCGTGATCGGTTTTAATCGTGCCTATGACAAGCTGGCCCAGGCCTATGGGCCGATATTGCGCTGGTCCCTGGCGCACCGAGTGACCACGCTGTCGATCGCCCTGCTGGCGTTTCTGGCCTCGCTGTTGCTCGTGCCTCGCTTGGGGATGGAACTTGTTCCCAGTCTGGCGCAAGGGGAGTTCCAGATTGATGTTGAGCTTGCCGCGGGTACGCCGTTAACCGACACCGATCGATTCATGCAGTCCCTCTATGACGTTGTCGATGCGCAGCCCGGCGTGGCTCGCGCCGACAGCGTAGCGGGCACGGGCCGTCGTCTCGATAGCAATCCGGAGGCGGCGGGTGAACACACGGGTACTTTGAACGTCATTCTTGACGGTGGCGCAGATGAAGCGTCGATCGTTGCCGCTGCCCGGACGTATCTGTTGAACCAGCCTGGCGTCGACTTCACCATTCGCCGACCCGAATTGTTCAGTTTTGCCACGCCCCTGGAAATCGAAGTCAGCGGGTTTGAGCTCGATCAACTGGCTTTGGTCAGCGAACGGGTCATCAATCAGCTCTCGACTTCAGATCGCTTCGGCGATCTGCAAAGTACGCTCGACAGTGGTCATCCGGAAATCCAGATCTTTTTCGATCACGAACGTGCCGCTCGGTTAGGGCTTCGTGCTGATGAGATTGCCGATAGCGTGGTTCGTCAGGTGCGCGGTGAGGTCGCAACGCGATACACCTGGCGGGAGCGCAAGATCGACGTATTGGTGAGGGCTCAGGACGACCAGCGAAACTCCATCGATCGCCTCGAACGGTTGGTCGTCAATCCAGGCGCAGAACGCCCCGTGACTTTGGCTGCCGTCGCCGAACTTTCCCAGGTTATCGGTCCTGCGGACATCCGACGTATCGGGCAACAACGGGTGGCGATCGTTTCCGCGACGCCGTCTTACGGGGACCTCGGGAGCGCTGCCGAGGCAGCCTCGACGCTGTTGGACACAATGAGCCTGCCGCCAGGCATCAGCGTTACCGTCGGCGGCCAGAGCGAGGAAATGCAGCGTGCCTTCCGGTCACTGATGATCGCGCTGGCGCTGGCTGTCTTCATGGTCTATCTGGTAATGGCGTCTCAATTCGAATCACTCATCCATCCGATGGTGATCCTCTTCTCCATCCCACTGGCGCTGACCGGAGCGGTTCTGGCGTTGTTCTTGACCGGCACCAGCCTGTCTGTGGTGGTGTTCATCGGCCTGATTATGCTGGCGGGTATCGTCGTCAACAACGCCATTGTGCTGGTGACGCGGATCAATCAGCTGCGCGAGACTGGCCGTCCTCGCCTCGAGGCAATTGTTGAAGCGGGACAGGCCCGGCTTCGGCCGATCGTGATGACGACCCTGACCACAACGCTGGGGCTTGCGCCGCTGGCGCTGGGGCTCGGCGAGGGGTCCGAGCTGCGCGCGCCGATGGCGATCACGGTGATTGGAGGCCTGCTTGTTTCGACGCTGCTGACGCTCGTAATCATCCCTGTGGTCTACAGTGTTGTTGATCGTCGGCGCACGAAAGCGGATCAGTCAGCGAGACCGGAAAGGGCCAGTCGTCTTGAGCCAGAGGCATCAGCGTGAGACTGCTCTCCGGTTTGGCAATCCGACGCCCCGTGACCACGCTAATGGTCACCGCCAGTGTCATCTTGATGGGTCTCGCTGCAGCAAGACTCCTGCCGCTTGAAATGTTTCCGGACGTGGACTTTCCGGGCATGGAAATCAGTCTCCCCTATCCGTCGAGTACGCCAGAAGAGGTCGAGCGACGAATCGTTCGGCCGACGGAAGAAGCCCTGGCCACGATGACAGGCGTGCGCCGCATGTTCTCGAATGCCAGTGAGAACGGCGCGTCCATCGTGCTCTTGTTCGACTGGGACGAAGACATGTCGGCTCGAGCCGTCGAGGCTCGAGATAAGGTCGATGGGATACGTCACCTGCTTCCCGATGATCTCGAGCGCGTCACGGTACGCAAGTTCACCAGCACCGATGAGCCGGCTCTGGGACTGAGAATTGGCTCGGAATTGGACTTGAGTGATGCCTATGAGTTGCTCGACCGGAATGTTCGTCGCCGTCTTGAGCGGATAGAAGGGGTCGCCCGAGTCACCCTCGATGGCGTTGAACCCAGGGCCGTGCGGGTTCAGCTGATTGCTGATCGCGTGGCGGCCTATCAGATCGATCTCAATGACCTCGGGAACCGTCTGGCGGCCGCCAACTTTTCGATTTCTGCCGGTTTTCTCGATGATGTCAGCGCGGGTCAGCGAATCCGAGTGCGCCCTGTTGGTGAGTTCCGTGATCTCGACGACGTTCGGTCACTACCCGTCAACGAACAAGGCTTGCGCCTCGAAGACATTGCCGAGGTGGTGCTCGAGTCGCCACCGCGCCAGTATGAGCGATTGCTGGAGGGCAACTTCGCGGTCGGTGTCGACATCTTTCTCGAGAGCGGCGCCAACCTGGTCGCCGTTTCGGAACAGCTCCTTGAAGAGGTGGAGGCGATCCGGGGCGAGAACGAGATGCAGGGCATTAACCTTTACGTCATCTTCAGCCAGGCAGAGGCGGTTCTGATTTCTCTGAAGGATCTGGCGATGGCGGGTCTGATCGGCGCCCTCATGTCGATGATCGTGCTCTATCTGTTCCTGCGTCAGTGGGCAGCAAC
>JBCDLQ010000015.1:0-14834 GCA_039414335.1 Pseudomonadota bacterium
GGCTGGACACGGGCACGCTGGCGACCTCGCCATCGCCGCTGCGCAGCGGCCGGCCATGTTCCGGCGCCCAGGCCGAGGCATAGACCACTTCCCAGGTGGCGGGATAGCGGCCGTCGGCCAGGCGGAATGCATCGTAGGCCGCGAGGGCTGCGCGCAGGCGCGAGGGGGGCATCAGCCCGCGCTGGCGAGCCTGATCGGCATTGGTGGCGCCAATGCCCTTGAGTTCGTGCAGCAGGTCGCGGGCGTTCTGATAGGTGGTGGTCAACCAGTCCGTGTCGAGTACGGGTTCGGCGAAGCCGGCTTGGGTCAGGGCGCTGCCCAGCTTCTGGACATCGGTGAAGCGGCCGACGTGCGGCTGCTCGTCGACCTTTGCCCAGGCCTGGCGCAGCTCTGTCAGCGTGTCCAGGCCGAAGGTCGAGACCAGCAACAAGCCGCCGGGTTTCAGTGCGCGGCGCAGGCTGGCAAAGATCTGATCGGGCTGTTCGCACCACTGGAGCATGAGGTTGCAGAACACCAGGTCCAGGCAGCCTTCGGCCAAGGGCAAGGCCTGCGCATCGACCTGAACCAGATCGAAACGCTTCTTCCACCAGCCGCGCCGACCTCGGGCCTGCTGCAGCATGGGCAGGGAAAGATCGGCCGAAATCAACTGGGTCTTCGGGAACAGTTCATGAAGTTTCTGCGACGCCACCCCCGTTCCGCAGCCCAGGTCGAGGATGCGGGTAGGTTCAAAGTTCAGGCCCTCGAGCCGGTCCAGTAGCCGTTCACCGACCTCTCGCTGAAGCACGGCGTGGTCGTCGTAGCTGGACGCGGCGCGGCCGAACTGGCGGGCGATGGCGCGGTCATCGAGGCTCATGGCGAAGCGCCTTCGGAGACTTCTTCAACAAACAACTGCATGCCCTCGGCCACGGCCGACGTATCCGTGAGGAAGGGGGCGTGGGCCGCGCCCGGAATCCGCAGGAGGCGCGCCCGAGGTAGACGTGCAGCCGTGGCTTCAAGGGCGTCATAAGAAACGAGTTTGTCTCGACGGCCGCCGATCAGGAGTACGGGCAGATCGAGATCGACGAGCTGCTCGGTCAGATCGCTGTCTTCGAGCAGCGCCAGCCCGGCGGCCAGCGCATCGCGACCGGGCAGGCCGTGGCGGAAGGCGTTCTGGCGCAGGAGCTTGAGATCCGCTGCGGCGTGTTCTGAGCCGTGGACCTCAAGCGCCAGAAAGCGATTCAGAACCTGCTCGGGTCCCGTTTCGAGTTCGTGGGCCAGCTGCTTGACCAGCGGCGCGGGTACGCCGTGCGGCCAGTGCGGGCGTTGGGCAAAGCAGGGCGTGGCGGCGATCAGGATCAGGCCCTTCAAGCGACCGGGATGGGCTAGCGCTACCTTCAATCCCAGCAGGCCGCCCAGGGACCAGCCGGCCAGCACGCCGCCGTCGGCGGCTTCCGCGAGTTGATCGACCAGCGCGTCGTTCGTTGCCGGCCAGGCCACCTCACGATGCTGGCCGTGACCGGGCAGGTCGATGCGATGGACGTCGCAGGCGCCCAGCGCGCTGACCAGACGGTCGAAGAGGCCCGAATGCATGGCCCAGCCGTGTACGAGACTGAGCTTGGGCCCCTGGCCCTGGCGGTCGACGATCAATGGCAGTGCGGTCATGGGTTCGATAGGTGGATCAGGCGGCAGTGTCTGCGTGGGTGCGGGCAATCTCGCCCAGGGACTCACACAGCCGATCGATATCTTGGGGTGAATGGGCTGCGGACAAGGTCAATCGCAGGCGCGCCGTCCCGGCGGGTACGGTCGGCGGGCGAATGGCCTTGACCAGAAAACCGGCCTGCGCCAGCGCATGGCTCCAGTTCATTGCCGATCGGTTGTCACCGATCGGGAGAATCTGGATGGCCGTCTCGCTGTCCTGCAGCGCCAGGTCGAGCTGCTGGCAG
Source organism: Pseudomonadota bacterium (assembly GCA_039414335.1). GTDB lineage: Bacteria > Pseudomonadota > Gammaproteobacteria > Xanthomonadales > Wenzhouxiangellaceae > Wenzhouxiangella. The sequence goes on from JBCDLQ010000015.1 coordinate 1,923, forward strand.
GCGCTTCGAAAGCGACGGATATTGTCGTGCAATTGCACGCGATGTTCTGGCTCATCCTGTAGGCGTCTCAGATTTTGCAGCGTGAGTTCCACCAGCGCTGGCGCCAGGGCCGTGGAGTAGATCAGGCCGCGCGCATGGTTCTCCAGGTGTTCGATCAAGGCGCGCTCACCGGCGACCACAGCGCCTGCTGACCCCAGTGACTTTCCGAAGGTCGCGATGTACACATCGACCTGTTTCGCCCGGAGGTCGAAGGCTTCGATAATGCCGCGTCCGTTCTGGCCGATGACGCCCAGGCCGTGAGCGTCGTCGATCCAAAGTCCCAGGTTCTTGTCGTCGGCCAGGTCCACCAGCGCGGGCAGTGGTGCGATATCGCCGTCCATGGAAAAGACGCTGTCGCTAACCAGCAGCTGGCAGTCGGGTGTCCAGCGCTGCTCTGCATCGCCAGCGTCGCCGTGATGGAAACGCTTGAGGCGCGCACCCGCCAGGCGCAGGCCGTCATTCAGGCTCGCGTGGTTAAGCCGATCGACCAGGGCGTGATCGCCGCGCTCGCACAGCGCCTGTCCCACGGCCACATTGGCCTGATAGCCCGAAGGGAACAGGCAGCAGGCTTCGAATCCCGTGAACTCACACAGGGCTGATTCCAGCTCCGCATGCAGCGTGCTGTGGCCGGAAACCAGCGGTGAGGCGCTGGCGCTGGCGTGGGTCTGAAGCGTGGCGTTGCGGTGGCCGAATCCCAGGTAGTCATTGCTGGAGAAGTCGATCAGCGCCTGGTCGCCGCGACGGACCTGGAGTCCCGGCCCGATGGCTTCAACGGATTCACGGGCGCGATTCAGCCCGGCCGTCTCGCGTGCCTGGCGAGCGCTTTGAAGTCGTTCCGAGAGCCTCTGTCTCACACCGCACAGACCTCAGCCGTTGGCGGCCAGTGGCTTCACTTCGCTTGAGGTGGCGGCGGCTTTGCGCTTGTCGCGATTGATACCGAGACGCTCGAAAAGCGCGTCATCACGGTCGACGTCAGGGTTGCCCGTGGTCAGCAATTTGTCGCCGTAGAAGATCGAGTTGGCGCCGGCCAGAAAGCACAGGGCCTGCAGCTCATCCGTCATGTCCTCGCGGCCCGCCGAAAGGCGCACTCGGGCACGCGGCATCACGATTCGGGCCACGGCGATTGTGCGGACGAATTCCAGCGGGTCGATCGCCTCCGTGCCGTCCAGGGGCGTTCCGGGAACCTGAACCAGTTGATTGATTGGCACGGACTGGGGGTGTTCGGGAAGATTGGCCAGCGCCTGGATCAGGCCGGCCCGATCGCTTCTCGACTCGCCCATGCCGATGATGCCGCCGCAGCAGACCTTCATGCCGCTCTGGCGAACCGCGTCCAGCGTGTCGAGGCGGTCATCGTAGGTGCGCGTCGAGATGATTTCTTCGTAGTACTCGGGCGAGGTGTCGAGGTTGTGGTTGTAGTAGTCCAGGCCGGCTTCGCTGAGCTTCTCGGCTTGTTCCGGCGTCAGCATGCCGACGGTCAGGCAGGTTTCCAGGCCTTCATCGCGTACGACCTTGAGCATTTCAATGACCTGGTCCAGCTGGCGGTCCTTGGGTCGACGCCAGGCGGCACCCATGCAGAAGCGCTCGGCACCGGATTCCCGCGCCTTGCGGGCCGCATCGCGCACCACATGAAGCGGCAGAAGGTCCTCGTCCTCCAGATCCGTATTCCATCGCACGGACTGGGGGCAATACTTGCAGTCTTCGGGGCAGCGACCGGTCTTGATCGACAGCAGAGTCGAGACTTGGACCTCGTTCGGGTCGAAGTGCAAACGATGGGTGCACTGGGCCTGGTGCAGCAGATCGGCGAAGGTCAGCTCGAATAAGGCTTCGATTTCAGCTCGTAGCCAGTCGTGGCGAATGCTAAGCTCTGTGGCGGTCATGGGCGTGGCAGACAGCTTCAGCGTGAAGAGGCGGCAAGTATCCGGAGGGCAGCGCAGCATTGTCAACCTGAAAAGTATTTTTCAGGTTGACCGATGGCTGTATCCACCAGTTTGTCTGGTCTGCGGCCTGGAAGGACGCAAGGGGCTGGATTGTTGTGAACCCTGCCAGGCAGAACTCCCGATGGTGTCCGCCCAATGCCGTCGCTGCGGACTGGAGCTGGTCCGCAATGTCGAGCTCTGCGGCCGCTGCTCCCAGCGCCTGCCGTACTTCGATTCAGGCCGGAGTGCCTTCGCCTATCGCGGTGCCGTCGAGGCCTTGATCCAGCGCTTCAAGTTCGGCCGCGACCTGGCGGCCGGCCGCGTCTTGTCTGCCTTGATGGCCGAGCAGGTCAGGTCTCAGGACTGGCCGCCTCCTCAGCTGATGGTTCCTGTCCCGCTGCATCGCGGCCGTCGCTGGTTGCGGGGCTTTAACCAGTCCGAGATGCTTTGCCGTGATCTATCTAAGCGATTGGGTGACTTGCCCTGGTCCTCTGTGCTGCAGCGACGAAGGGCCACCCGCGCCCAGTCCGAGCTACCGGCCGATCGACGCCGAGGCAATGTGCGAGGCGCCTTCCAGCTGAAGCGCTTGCCGCCCGATGTCCGTCACATCGCCCTGGTCGACGACGTCATGACCACCGGATCAACCCTCGACGAATGCGCCCGCGTCCTCAAGCGCGCCGGCGTCGAACGCGTCGATCTTTGGGTGCTGGCTCGGGCATAGAAAACCAAAAGCCGTTTGACGCCAAGCGCGCGAAGAACGCAAAGAGATCGAATGAGAAAATGAAGTTCTTTTCATTTTTCCTTGCGCTCTTAGCTTTCTTCGCGTCAAAAGGTTTTGCTCTTTCCGCTCTTAGCGCCCTTCGCTTCAAAAGCTTTTGATCGTCACGCTCTCAGTCGGCTAGCGCCAGACTCCCCGCAATCCCAGCAAACAGGAACAAACCAATCCAGTGGTTGCTCAGGAAGGCCTGGAAGCAGGCCTGGGGATCTCTGTTTCGGATCTTCCAGAGCTGGTGCTGGAAGTGGAGGAAGACCAGGGCGACGGCGGTGAACCAGGCTGGATGGGGCAGGTCGCGCAGGCCGATGATCAGGAGCAGGGCGGTCATGGTTCCCATCAGTCCTGCCAGGATCGGAACATCGAATCGGCCGAAGGCAATGGCCGTCGATTTCACCCCCGCTTTCAGATCATCCGCGCGGTCGGCCATGGCGTATTCCGTGTCGTAGATCACCGTCCACAGCAGGTTGGCCGCAAACAGCCACCAGGCCAATGCGGGCACCTGGCCCGTCTCGGCGGCGAAGGCCATGGGGATGGCCCAGCCAAAGGCCGCGCCCAACACGACCTGGGGGAAGTGGGTGAAGCGCTTGAAGAAGGGGTAGGTGCCGGCGAGCAGGGCGCCGCCAAAGGCCATCAATACGGTCAGGCGATTGGTCATCAGCACCAGGACCAGCGCCAGGAGCAGTAGCCCGAAGAACAGGAGCAGCGCGTGGCCGGCCTGGATTTCGCCCGCGGCAATGGGTCTCGATCGAGTACGAGCGACCTGCGGATCAATGCGTCGATCGGCATAGTCATTGATGACGCAGCCGGCGGCGCGCATGACCACCACGCCGGCGGTGAAGATCAGCAGGTTTTTGAGGCTGGGCAGGCCGCCGGCCGCCAGCCACAGTCCCCACCAGGTGGGCCATAGCAGCAGGGCGATGCCGATCGGCCGGTCGAAGCGCATCAAGCGCAGCCACGGACCGAGAGGCCCGGCAAAGATCTGCGCGGTCAGGCGAAATTCCATAGGGTCAGAAGCAGGGGATTTCGCGATGCTGGGCGCCGGGAGAGGCGCGCACGATAAAGCGCCAGGGCGAGCGCTCGTCCGGCGCGATCCGGTAGTCGATCCAGAACTGTGGAATGGTTTCGCGTCGAATCTCCAGCTGGGCGTCGAAGCCCAGGCCGCGAATGCGAGCCTGACGGGCGCGGGCGTTGTCGACGTTGGAGAACAGGCCGACGGAGACGCTGTTTTCCATCGCCCCGCTGGTGACCACGTAGTAGTCCTCGACGCCCCGTTGGGCCAGTTCGCGGCTCAGGCTGGTGGCCTCGGCGCGATTACTGGCGGGCAGGTACACCCACCAGCCGCGATCAGAATCCGCTGTGGTCTGGCGCGAGCGCTGAGCGCTGGCGAAGGCGCGCAGGCGATCTTCGCCACGCTGCTGGGCGAGCAGCGTTGGCAAGGGGCCAATCGTGTAGCAGCGCTCGGCGGTTGGATCGACCGGTGCGCTGGCGACTTCCTCGACCAGCTCAAGTCGCGGCAGGTTGTCGTCCAGGGGCGGCAAGGGGACGCGCTCGGGCTCCGGCTCGACCGTGTCCGTCAGCCAGAACAGGGCAAAGACCAGGTTGAGCGTCAGCAGGCCCAAGGCAATCCATCGCCAGATCGGGGCGCTCATGAATCCTTCCCTGCCATGGCAAGACCGCGCAAGACCAGATGCGGATCATGAATCACTTCCATGGCCAGCGCGTCGCGAATGGCTGGTGCATCACCGCCCGTCAGCCAGCAGTCGAAGCGCTCGCCCAGGACAGAACGAAGCTGCAGCAATGCCCGTTCGATGCCGCCGACCAGCTGCAGGGCGAAGCCGCCACGAATGGCCCGGGCACTGTCCGTCGCCGGAGCCTGGAGGCTGGCGATGTCGGCGTCTACAACGGGCAGCTGCGGTGCTTGTTCCGCAAGGCCTTTGGACAAGGCTGGTCGGCCGGCCAGGATCCAGCCACCGCGATGAAGGCCATCGCCATCGACTGCGTCGACGGTGACGGCGCTGCCGCAGTCGATGACGCACAGTGCGCGGCCCGACTCCTGCCAGGGCCACTGCAGGGCCAGCCAGCGATCGGAACCGAGGGAGGAATAGGCGGGAGCGACAGGCAAGTCCAGAGATCCGGTGGTCACGGTGCGACAGGATACCCCGAGCGATTGGAGCTGGTGTTGCAGTTTGTTCTGGATGTCATCTCGGCCCTGGGGGGACCAGATCACGCGTTCTGGTTTGTCCTGCCGGATCAGCTCGATCAGTGTCTGGTTTTGATCGGTCGGGCAGGCCGCAACCGATTGGAGATTCAGAGCGCCGTCGCCAGCGCGCGCCCACTTGATGCGGCTGTGACCGAGGTCGATGACCAGGTCAGACGGCGCGGACACTGGCCTCTCCATTGGCAATCGTTTCCAGACCCTCGTCCGTGTAGAGCCGCAGGCGGCCCTGCGCATCGACTCCGCGGGCGGTGCCCTCCAGGGGGAGACTGTTACCGCGGTCGATTCGGACCCTGCGACCTCTCAGTGCGTCGAGCCGATCCCAGATCAGGCTATAGGGTTCGAAGCCCTGCTGATCCAGCCGTGCATAGGCGGCGGACAGGGCAGTGATCAGATCAGCGCACAGGGCGTCGTGATCGGGCTTCAGGCCCTGACGTTCGAGGTCGGTCCAGGGCTGGTCGATGGCCGGGTTCTGGCCCAGGGAGCAATTCAGCCCGACGCCGGCGATCGCCTCGCAGGGGCCTTCGGCGGAGCCGCTGATCTCGATCAGGCAGCCGCCCAGCTTTTCCTGGCCCACAACCAGGTCATTCGGCCATTTGACGCCGACGGCCTCCAGGCCGTGCTGGTTCAGAACCTGTGCCACGGTCAGCCCCGTGACCAGGCTGAGCGAGGACAGGCCAAGCAGGCCGGATTCGAAGGGCCAGGAAAGGGAGAGATAGAGTCCTGCACCCGGCGGCGACACCCAGGTCCGTCCGCGTCGTCCTCGACCCTGACTCTGGGCCTCGGCAATCAGCGCGCGCGGCGGTGGATGGTCCGCTCGTTCCCGATTCAAGCAGGCGTTGCTGGAGTCGACCAGCGCGCGAACCTCGACGGAAAGCGCAGGGTCATCCAGCCGGTCGCGAATGCGAGCAATATCCAGCCTCTGAATGGATTGGGTCAGGCGATAGCCTTCGCCGCTAACGGCGGTGATTTCCAGGCCCAGCTCGCGCAGGCCCTGAATGCGTTTCCAGATGGCCGTGCGGCTGATTCCCAACTCATGGGCCAGGGCCTCGCCGCTGTGCACCTGGCCATCGCTCAGGTGGTCGAGCAGTTGGTGGAATGCGGCGTCCATGGTCAGCGCCGTTTGATCAAGCGGGCCTTTTCGAATCGGTTTTCCGTGCCTGAGCGCATGCGCGCGAGATTTTCGCGGTGCGTGTAGACGAGCAGTACGGCTAGCGCAATGGCCAGCACGCCCAAGGCGTTGGGCAGCGGGTCGGGCCCCAGCAGCCACATGGACGGCACCAGGCTCAGGCCCGCCAGGATCGTGGCCAGGCCAACATAGCCGGTGCCGATCAGGGTCATCAGCCAGACGGTCAGCAGGGGCAGGAAGCACCAGGGGGCCACGCAGAGAATGACGCCTACGGCGGTACCCGCGCCCTTGCCGCCTTTGAAGCGGAAGTACAGGGGCCAGACGTGACCGATGACCGCTGCGAAGCCGGCAATCGAGCCCAGGAGAATCCAGTTGGCGCTGCCGCCGTCGGCGAACAGCAAGGGCAGTGCGGCCGCAGCCAGGACACCCTTGCCGATATCGATCAGGACCACGCCCAGGGCGAATTTCCAGCCCACTGTTCGGAAGGCATTGGTGCCGCCCGCATTGCCCGAGCCCATGGAGCGGATATCGACCCCGCGGAAGCGACCCAGCACCAGGCTGCCGGAGATCGATCCCAGCAGGTAGCCTCCGATGGCCATGGTCAGCCAGGCCGCCACGGTCATCCAGTCCAGCTCAGCCATTGCGCTTCTCCGGTTTGCTCCAGGGATGCAGGCCGACGATCAGGCTGCCAGGGCCGGCGTGAGCGCCTACGGCCGGACTGGCTTCTTCCAGCCAGCAGGCATCGACTTCCGGGTGGCCGGCGAGGAGCAGGTCGCGCAGCGTCCGCGCATCGTCACGAGCATTCGTATGGCTGATCATGATGCGGTAGCAGGCATCGCCCTTCATCTTGCGCAGGAGGAACCGCGCGAAGCGCTCGACGGCCTTCTTCTTGCCCGGAATGACGGAGCAGGCTTTGAGCAGGCCTTCGCTGGAAGCGGTCAGTACCGGATTCAGAGACAGCTTCTGCGATACGGTTTCCATCCACGGTTTGATCCGTCCGCCTCTGACGCCCCAGGACAGGTCGCGGACCAAGGCGTAGGTCTTGAAGTCGTCGATCTGTTCCTGCAGCCGGTCAACGATGTCGGCTCTGTCCCAGCCTCTGGCGGCGGCTTCAGCGGCCCACAACACCATCAGGGCCTGGCCGCAGGCGGCGTTGAAGGTATCGAAGACCTGGACGCGCTCGGCTTCCGCGTCCTTATTGATGAGCTTGGCGGCGGCTTCCGAGGCCTGGCGGGTGCCGCTGAGCGCGCCCGACAGCTGCACGGCCAGTACGTCCAAACCGTGCGAGGTGAGGAGCTCGAACTGGCGCCGGAAGTCGGCCGGCGGTGGCTGGGAGGTCTGTGGCTTGAGTTCGGACGCGGCCAGCTTGGCGTAGAATTCGGCTGGGGTAATGGTCAGCTTGTCGAGGAATTCCTCGTTGTCGAAGATCAGTCGCACCGGCACCATGTGGATGCCGAGGCGCTCCATTTCATCGGCCGGCAGGTCAGCCGCCGAGTCGGTCACGATGGCGACCTGGCCGCGCTGGTTCATCAAGCCATGCTGCTTGGCCATGTCGTCGGCTTTCTGCTGACGAATCTCGCCGTATTCGTTACAGACCCGGAACACATCGCCCGGTGAGTCCGTATGGATATGAATCCGCGCCTTGCTCCGGCCGCCGGCCACCACCAGCGAGCTGGCGTCCATCGATTCCAGATGGGCGCGAAGGCCGGCGATATCCAGATCTTCGCCTTCGAGCAGACACTCGGTGCAGAAGCGATGTTCTTCCGGTGCGGACGTCTCCCTGCCGACGGGCTCATGCTGAATCTGGCCGCCCGTGCCCTTGGGCAGGGCAGGCTCCTTGCCCGTTCGCATGTAGCCCCAGATGCCGTCGAGCATGTCGACGAATCCCTGGGCACCCGCATCGACGACGCCGGCGTCCTTGAGGACGGCGAGTTGGTCGGGTGTCTGGGCCAGGGAGCGGCGTGCGCGATCCAGTCCTTGGCGGAACAGGAGGCGGATGTCTTCCACCCCGTCGCCGGCGCGACGGACCAATTCATCGGCGAAGTCCTCGAGCACCGTGGGCAGGGTGCCGGGAACGGGATTGGACATGGCGGTCCAGGCTGATCGTGCCGCGTCTGCGGCCATGCTGGACAGGCGCTTGGCGTCGATGGCGTCAGCGCCCTGGCCCGATTCATTCAGGCCCTGGAAGTACTGCGCCATGATCGCGCCGGAGTTGCCGCGTGCCCCGTTGATGGCACTTTCGGCAATGCGGTCCAGCAGTTCCGATAGTCCGCCCTTGGCCGGGCGTTCGATGGCTGCGTGCACGCTGGCCAGGGTAAAGGCCAGGTTCGTGCCCGTATCGCTATCGGGAACGGGGAAGACGTTGATGCTGTTGATGTAGTCGCGGCGCTCGAGCACGCTGACGATGCCGGCGCGCAGGGCGCTGGCCAGTGCATCCGCATCAATCTGGGTGATTGCTGCGGTGGCGTTAGTCATCGATCAGTGCACGCGCCTGGGAAATCGTGAACGGCCAGGTCAGCTTTTCGCCGGTCTGGTCATTGAGCAGTACGGGAATCTGGTCGCCGTAGCGCGAGATCAGATCCAGATCTGTTTCGATATCCACCTTTTCACACTGGGCAAGCAGCCCCCCTTCGGCCAGCAGCGCTTCGGCCTTGTCGCACAGCCCGCATTCCGGGCGTGAGTACAGAATCAGACTCATGGAGTTGTAAACCCTGGAACGGTCATCTCGGAAAACAAGGCCGCCAAGTATTTCATCCTCTGGTCAACGCGTCCAGTGAGTGCAGGACAGGCAGCTCGCCATCGAATGAACAGTTTGGGTGAGTCTGGTCTGATCGAATCGCAGGTCCCATAATGACGGGCGGAACCCCGAACGCCTCACCACACTCATAAAAAAATATGGCTGTCAGTATTTTCGACCTGTTCAAGATCGGTATCGGTCCGTCGAGCTCGCACACGGTGGGCCCGATGCGGGCGGCCGTGATCTTTCTTGACCGGCTCCGCGATGTTGGTGTCCACGACCGCACCGAGCGGATGCGAATTGACCTGTTCGGCTCCCTTGGCCACACGGGTCGCGGCCACGGCACGGATCGTGCCGTCCTGCTCGGCCTGGAGGGGCAGCTGCCCGATCAGGTCGACCCGGATCACATCACCCCGCGGATGGAAGCGATCGCCGAGTTCGGCAAGCTGCACTTGTCGGGAGAGCGGGAGATCGCGATCGATCTGCGCAAGGACCTGATCTTCCATAAGCGCCAGACCTTGCCGCATCACCCCAACGGCATGCGTTTTACTGCATTGGATGCCAGTGGCGAAGTGTTACTGGAGCGCGATTACTACTCCGTGGGCGGCGGCTTTGTGGTCAACAACGATGACGCGGCCGCCGATCGGATCATGCCCGATACCACGCCGCTGACCTATCCCTATTCGACGGGCGACGAGCTGCTTGCCATCTGCGATGAGCACGGTCTGCGAATTTCCGATGTGATGATGGCCAATGAGCAAGCCTGGCGAAGCAGCAATGAAGTGCGCGAGGGCATCCTTCGACTCTGGCAGGCCATGCAGGGTTGCGTGCAGCGCGGACTGGAACAGACCGGCCATCTGCCCGGTGGCTTGCGCGTCATGCGGCGTGCGCCGACCCTGTTCCGCAAGCTCAAGCATCGCGCCGAGCAGGACAATCTGGACCAGCTGGACTGGATCAATCTCTACGCGCTGGCCGTCAACGAAGAGAACGCGGCCGGTGGCCGGGTCGTGACGGCACCCACCAACGGGGCGGCGGGCATTATTCCGGCCGTGCTGCATTACTACTGTCGTTTCATCGCCGGCGCCGACGAAGATGGCGTGATCGAATTCATGATGACCGCCGGTGCCATCGGGCTGCTGTACAAGGAGAATGCCTCCATCTCTGGTGCCGAGGTTGGCTGCCAGGGCGAGGTGGGCGTAGCCTGTTCGATGGCGGCGGGAGGTCTGACGGCCGCCCTCGGCGGCACCATGAGCCAGGTCGAAAACGCCGCAGAAATCGGCATGGAACACAACCTGGGTCTGACCTGCGATCCCGTCGGCGGACTGGTGCAGATTCCCTGCATCGAGCGCAATGCCATGGGCGCGGTCAAGGCCGTCAACGCCACCCGCATGGCCATGGCCGGAGACGGCAAGCATCGCGTCAGCCTGGACAAGGTGATCAAGACCATGCGCGACACGGGTCGCGACATGAAGACCAAGTACAAGGAAACCTCCCGTGGCGGCCTGGCCGTCAACGTCATTGAGTGTTGATGCGCCTGACCCGCAAAATCCTGCCGTTGCTGCTGCTCGCCCTTGCCGGGCCGGTTGACGCGCAAACTATCTATTCCTGGACCGATGAAGAGGGGATCACCCACTTCACCGATCAGCGCCCGATCACCGATTATGAGGTGACTGTGCAGCGCGCGATCGCGCGGCCCGAGGCCATGATGGAGCTCGAGCAGGTCGGCAGCTCCAGCGATCCGGTGTGGAAATTCCGCAACCGAACCCAGGGACCGCTGGCGGTCCGGGTCTGGCTCGAAGACGATGAGAATGTCGTGTCCTGGCCTGAGCTGCCCGAGACCTTCGTGCTGCCGGGCGGGGCAACGCGCGAGCTGGTCACGATCGGTGCCTTCAATCCGAGGAAGTCCTGGCGCTATCAGATCCGGACCGAGTCCCTACCGGGCGATCCCGGTGGTCAGCACCAGCCCACGCGTGCCTATCGCCCGCCGATTGCGCGCAATCAGGAGTATTTCATCAGCCAGGCCTTCGGCGGCAGTTTCAGTCACACGAGCCAGGATTCGCGCTATGCGGTGGACATTGCAATGCCTGTCGGTTCGCCTGTCCATGCGGCGCGCGAAGGGGTAGTCATGGACATCGCTCGCTGGTTTTCTGGTGCGGGCCTTGACCTCAAGCACGACGGCCCGCGCGCCAACTTCGTGCGCATCCTCCACGATGACGGCAGCATGGCCGTCTATGCCCACCTGGACTATGAAGGCGTGATGGTCCGCCCTGGCCAGCGCGTCCGTCGCGGCCAGCAGATCGGCCGCTCCGGCAATACGGGCTACTCCACGGGCCCGCACCTGCATTTCGTGATCCAGCTCAACCGCGACATGAAACTCGTGTCGGTCCCCTTCGAATTCGCCAACACCACCGGCGGATCCTTTACCCCCCAGCAGGGCATGCAGGTCAAGGTCAGCGATTAGCGCTGACGTCTTGGTGCTGAATCCAAAGCAAAGTCAAAAGCGTTCACGCAGAGGCACGCTCGGGCGTTCTCCGCTCAGTCGCTTCTTGCCTCCGGCAAACCGCAACGGGGCTACGAACTGAGCTGAGGGGCAGAGGGCGCGGAGAAAAGAATAGGTGAATGGTTCTGGACTTGGCCTCCGGCACGCCTTCTATCGCTGTGCTCCCGGTTCTCAAGAAAGTCACCCTTGTTTTCCTCTGCGCCCTCTGCTCCTCCGCGCCTCTGCGTGAGGCTTTCTTTCCCTCTGATTTCGGGAAATATCTAATTAGGCTTGACACTAATTAGATAATTAGCTAAATTACGAACCATGAGCCAGGTATTGAAAGCAATTTCTGATCCCACGCGCCGCACGGTGCTGGAGCTGCTGCGCAAGGGCCCGATGACGGCTGGTGCGCTGGCCGAGCACTTCGCGGTGTCCAAGCCCACCATGTCGACGCACTTCAAGGTGCTGAAGGCCGCCGATCTTGTGCATTCGGAGAAGAACGGCACTTCGGTGATCTACAGCCTGAAGATGTCCGTGCTCGAAGAAGCCCTGATGGGGATTGCCCACGCTTTTGGGCTGGACCCCAACAAGAATGAATCCGTTTCCGAGTCCGGTGACTCGGGAACGCAGAACCCCAAGGAGAATCGAACATGAACCCGTTGACCCTTCGCATGATCGCCTTTCAGGTGCTGGTCTTTCTGGCCCTGGCCTTCGGCACGCTGGCCTGGATCGCCAAGCCGGAAGGGGCATTCATCTGGCTGACCGGCATGGCTGCCATGCCGGTGACCTGGGTCTTCCTGAAACTGACGGGAAAGATCCCGTCGGACGATTGCCCGGAGGAGCGCCGAACCATACTCAACAGCCTCGTCGGTGCCGCGCTGCTGATTGCCGGTGCCTTGGCCGCTTCCGCGCTCGGCTCCATGGGCGTCATGGATGAGTCCTGGATTGTGCGCTACGCCATGATCAGCAATGCCCTGGTGCTCGTCATCATCGGCAATGCTCTGCCGAAGAAGATCGAGACCGGCTGCGCGAAGACCCGCGCGGTGCAGATGCAGCGCCTGCTGGGCTGGACCTTCGTGCTGTCGGGCTTCGCCCTGGTCGGAATCTGGCTGCTGCCGATCAGCGAAGGTCTGGCCATGGGTATCAGCGCGCCCGTTTTCTTGACCATCGCCAGCGTCTCGCTGTTTGGCGTGCTCCGCCGCGGTCAGCCGCCAAGCGAAGTGCACTGAGCCCCGCTTACTTCACTACCGACCAACAGGAAAACCCATCATGAATGCGATCGCAACCCGGAAAGCCGTCACGCTGTTCCTGTCCCTGCTGTCGATCACGCTGGCGGTGTTTCTCTGGGAGCAACAACCGCAGGGTGTGTTGATCTGGCTGGCCGGCGCGCTGACGATCCCCGTGTTCTGGGTGGGTCTGTTCGTGTCGGGCGCCCTGCATCCCGAACGCGCGGAGCTCAAGCGTTTGAAACTCTACAACGCGCTGGCGAAAGCATCCGTACCGATCTGCCTGGCGTTGGCCTCTGTGGCGATGGGCGTGGTGGGCTGGTCCCATGAAGACGGGCTCGTGGCCGTTGGCCAGTGGCTAGCTGGGCTCTGAGTTTCTAATCTACCGCCTGA
>JBCDLQ010000016.1:0-14556 GCA_039414335.1 Pseudomonadota bacterium
CGACAGCTCGGCCGAGTTCAGCGGCGCCTGGGTGGCCGGATCACGGCCGACAAACTCGTTGTTGACGCTACGCGAGTAGCTGCCGGTCAACCCAAGCGTGGGCAGATGTCCTGCTCTGGCGACGCGGAGGTCGGCCCGCGCAGTGCTGACCTGACCCAGCTGCTGCAGAACCTGGGGGCTGGTTTCCAGTGCGATGGAAACCCACTCATCAGAGGTCGCGGGTGCGGGCACTTCCAGCGGAAGATCTTCGATCAGGCGAGCGTATTCTTCGAACAGCGCCCCTGAGATTTCCCGCAGTCCTTCCCGAGCATCTTCGACGGCGTTCTCCGCCAGAATGACGCGTGCCTGAGCAGCATCAAAGGTGGCGCGCGCCTCGTGGACGTCGGTGACTGCAGCCAGACCGACTTCGAAGCGCTGTTCAGCCTGCTCGAACTGGCGGCGCAGCGCCGTTTCCTCGGCGCGGGCAAAACGGACTGAGTCCAGGGAAGTCAGGACCTCGAAGTAACGTTCGCTGACGCGTAGCAGGAAATCCTGGTAGGCCTGCGCGTACTGAGCCTGAGCCACGGTGAACTGTGACCGAGCGGCTTCCAGACGGCCAAAGTTGGCGTCGTCGTAGATGCTCTGCCGGAGGCTCAGTGAATAGCGCTCGTCGTCGTTGTCATCGGTCGGCAACTCCGTGCCGGCGATCGTCACCGTGGATTCGCCGATCGTGCGGCTGGCCGAAGCCGACAGGCTGGGCAACAGGGAAGAGCGGGCAATGATCGGTCCCTGCTCGGCAGCCTCGAGACGCAGCTCGGCGGCGCGCAGCTCCGCGTCATGGGAACGCGCTAGCTCGTAGACACCCATCAGGTCCACGGCCTGCGCCATCGGGGAGAGTGCCAGACACACGCCGGCCGTCAGAATGGTCTTTTTCATCATCTTTGCTTGCCCTTTGGGGGTGTTTGCGTCGCACCGCATAAACGGAGCGTCACCAGATTTCGTATTCGCCCGGTCGACTCAGAAGTCGAACTTCGGGGCATCTTCAGCACCGATCAGTCGAGGCAGATCGGTCTCGAACAGGCTTTCGTCGGCCCAGCGCTCACCCCTGCGGGTCAGGCAAACGGCTTCCATCGCTGGACTGTCGCCGCGAACCGCAAACAAGCGGCCTCCGGGCGCAATCCAGTCTTCGAAAGCCGACGGCACTGTCCGTGCCGAGCCGGTCACGACCACGGCGTCGAACTGACCCTCGGGCTCGAAGCCGTTGAGCGCGTCGGCTTGAACCACTTCGACCTGGTCGAAGCCTAGACGTGCCAGTCTCGAGGCCGCCGATTCTGCCAAGCCCGCGTGAATTTCAACGGACACCACGTTGGCACCCAACTGGGCCAGACAGGCCGTCATGAAGCCAGATCCCGTGCCGATTTCGAGTACACGCTGGCCCGGCTCGGTGCCCAGGGCCTGCAGGGCGCGGCCTTCTTCCAGCGGCTTCATCATCACCTGATCGTGCTCCAGGGGAATCCGCAGATCCGCGAAAGCCAGCTTGCGGTAGCGGGCGGGCACGAAGTCTTCTCGCGGCACATCGCGCAGCGCATCCAGCACTCGCGGATCCAGCACCTCCCAGGTGCGGACCTGCTGTTCGACCATGTTGAAGCGTGCCTGGTCAAGATTCAGAGACATGAGATTCCTTCAGTCGAGCTCAAATGAGGTGGCTTCTTCAAGGGTGCCATTGTACTCGGCAATGGCCCTGAGCGACCGTGCCAGTGGTCACGCGAATTCAACCCAGCTCAGCCCGGCTCAGGCCGGCAAGCGTCGAATCTGCGCGCCCAGCTGGCCCAGCTTCTCTTCAATGTTTTCGTAGCCGCGGTCGATGTGATAGACGCGATCGACAATCGTGTCGCCATCGGCCACCAGGCCCGCCAGCACCAGACAGGCCGAGGCACGCAGGTCCGTGGCCATGATCGGTGCCGCGGTCAGCCGCTCGACGCCGCGCACGATGACCGTATTGCCTTCGACCTGCATATCGGCGCCCAGACGCTGAAGTTCCTGAACGTGCATGAAGCGATTCTCGAAGACATTCTCCCGCACCACTCCCGTCCCTTCCGCAATCGAATTCAAGGCGGTGAACTGGGCCTGCATGTCAGTGGGGAAGCCCGGATAGGGCGCCGTCGCGATATTGACGGCCCGGGGTCGGCGTCCACCCATGTCCAGTTCGATCCAGTCATCGCCCGTGTTGATGTGGGCACCGACGTCATCCAGCTTGGCCAGCACCGCATCCATCGTCTGCGGTGCTGCGTCGACGGCGCGGATCTTGCCGCCGGTCATGGCCGCACCGACCAGGAAGGTGCCCGCTTCGATCCGATCGGGTACCACGCGGTAGTCGAAACCGTCCAGTTCAGGCCGACCGTGAACGGTGATCGTGTTGGTGCCGTGTCCCTCAATCCCGGCCCCCATGGCGATGAGGCACTCGGCCAGGTCCACCACTTCCGGCTCCTGCGCGGCGTTTTCAATCACGCTGGTGCCTTCGGCCAGGCAAGCAGCCATCAGCAGGTTTTCCGTGCCGGTCACCGTGACCGTATCGAAAACAATCCGGGCTCCCTTCAGGCGTTCAGCCCGAGCGTGGATGTATCCGGACTTGACGCTGACTTCCGCCCCGAGGGCCGTCAGACCGTCGAGGTGCAGATTGACGGGGCGGGCACCGATCGCGCAGCCTCCGGGCAGGGACACCTTGGCCTGCCCCGTGCGCGCCACCAGCGGGCCCAGCACCAGAATCGAGGCGCGCATGGTCTTGACCAGCTCATAGGGCGCCACTTGTGACTGCAGGTCGCCTGCATCGAGGCTGACGGCGAAGTCATCGCCCAGGGAAACGTCGACGCCCAGATGAGCCAGCAGCTCGATCGTGGTCGTCACGTCCTTGAGGTGAGGAACACCGGTCAGGCGAGACGGTTTGCCGGTCAGCAGGGATGCCATAAGGATGGGCAGGACTGCGTTCTTGGCCCCGGAGATTTCGACCGTGCCATTGAGCGGATTCCCGCCACTGATCTGGATTCTTGCCATGTTGCTGTTCCGGCCTTCTAGTCCTCGGCTTCCGCCGGACTCTTGAGTTCAAGGCTCAGAGCATGAATTTCGCGCCCAAGTTCCGCACCAATCGCTGAATGAATGCGCCGGTGCCGCTGGATTCGACTCAATCCGTCGAATTCCGGGCTGACGATTCGAGCCGTGAAGTGCACCTGATCATCGCTGATCACACTGACGCGCGCCTCAGGCATTGCCTGTAGAATACGCTGTTCAATTGCTTTCGGGTCCATGGGGCTGACTTAAGTTCCGTGCCTTGAAATCGATGCTGCCCGGGGGGCTGCAGGGCGCGTCAGTGTAGCGCATACGGTGCTCCCTACCGGACATTCGATCGTTGTTTGAGCCCGCAAGGAAGCGAGTTCAAACGTTTGTTTTGCAAGAGACGTTCATTTCAAGTCCGAATAAATCGTGTCCAGCACCCTCGCCATCGCCCTCCTCGAAATCATTGCCGGCTTCGTCCTGTTGATCTGGGCTGCCGATCGTCTGATTTCAGGCGCCTCAGCCCTCGCTCGCAATCTCGGCGTGTCACCGCTGATCGTCGGTCTCACGATCGTCGGCTTCGGCACCTCAGCGCCGGAAATGCTGGTCTCGGCCATGGCGTCGGTCCGCGGGGCACCGTCCCTGGCGATCGGCAACGCGATCGGATCGAACATTGCCAATATCGGGCTGATCCTCGGCATCACGGGCCTGATCTACCCCCTGAAGGTCGAAAGCATCACCCTGCGTCGGGAGTTCCCCGTACTGGCCGTCATCATGATCCTGTCCTTGATCCTGATGTTCAATCTGAGCCTCAGCCGCGTTGACGGCATCATCCTGGCGATGGGCCTGTTCATGCTCGTGGGCGGCATGGTTTACCTCGGCGTGCGCTCGGAAGGCTCGGATCCAATGGCCGCAAGCCTGACCGAGGAAGTCCCCGAGGGCATGCCGACGCGAACCGCCGTCCTGTGGACCCTGAGCGGCATGCTGCTGTTGCCGCTGAGCGCGCACATCCTCGTCGAAGGATCGGTCACGCTGGCCACGCTGCTGGGTGTGTCCGATGCGTTAATTGGCCTGACCATCATCGCCTTCGGCACGAGCCTGCCCGAGCTGGCCGCTGCCGCGGCCTGCGCACTGAAAAAGGAAGACGATCTGGCGATCGGCAACATTCTCGGCTCGAATATGTTCAACCTGCTTGGCGTGCTGGGCATCGCAGCGCTGATCTCGCCGATGACCATCGAGCCCAGCCTGCTCTATCGCGACACGGTCGTGATGTTCGTGCTGACGATCTTCCTGTTCGTGGCCGTCTCGAGAAAAAGCGGGCCTGGCATGATTACTCGACCGGTCGCTGCCGTGATGCTGCTGACCTTCCTGATCTACCAGAGTGTCATCATTCATCAGGGCCTGAACTGAGGTTGCCATGACCGAATCGACAAGCCAGAAGCCGACCATCGACTCGGAACGCCTGACCAACGCAGCGCGCGAAGTCCTGGTCACTGAAGCAAGAGCCATCTGGGCCTTGACCGAGCGCATGGACGATGCGCTGATCGAAGCCTGCCAGCGCATTCTCGAGCTCAAGGGCCATCTCATCGTTCTGGGCATGGGCAAATCCGGCCACATCGGACACAAGATTGCGGCAACGCTCGCGTCGACTGGCACACCGGCCTTCTTCGTCCACCCGGCAGAGGCCAGCCACGGCGACCTGGGCATGATCAAGTCCGACGACCTGGTTCTGTCCATGTCGAACTCTGGCGAGACCGAAGAACTGCTCAAACTCCTGCCCGTCATCAAGCGTCTGGGCGTACCCTTGATCGCGATGACCGGCAATCCTGATTCCTCGCTGGCGAAGCATGCCGACGTGCACCTCGATACCTCCGTGGACCAGGAAGCCTGTCCCCTGGGGCTGGCACCGACCGCGTCCACCGCCGCGCAGCTGGCTTTCGGCGATGCTCTGGCAATGGCCTTGCTCGATGCCCGCGGCTTCACTGCGGAAGACTTTGCGCGTTCCCATCCCGGCGGCAAGCTGGGCAAGCAACTGCTGCTGCACATCAGCGATCTGATGCATCAGGGTGACGAGCTGCCGCGGGTCGGAGAAGAGGCCAGCCTGGGTGAAGCGATCATCGAGATGACTCGATCGCGACTCGGACTGTGCGCCATGGTCGATTCGGATCACCGGGTGCTTGGCGTGATCACCGACGGCGACATCCGCCGCCACGTCGAGGAAATCAGTGATCTGACCCGTTTCCCGGCGCGCCGCATCATGACCGCCGATCCGCAGACGATTGCTGCCGATGAACTGGCCGCAACGGCAGTCGAGATCATGCAGAAAAAGCGCATCCAGGGCTTGCTGGTGACCGATGAGCAGCAGCGTCTGGTCGGTGCTCTGAACTTCCAGGACCTGCTCCAGGCCGGTGTCGTCTGATGAACGGCAATCGCAGCGATCTGTTGAACAAGGCCTCCGCCATCAGGCTGGCCGTCTTCGACGTCGATGGCGTCATGACCAACGGCCAGATCAGCTACGCCAGTGACGGTACGGAAATCAAGCATTTCCACAGCCATGACGGCCTGGGCCTGAAAGCGCTGATGGCGAACGGCATCGCGGTTGCCGTGATCACGGCGCGCGATTCCACCATCGTCGAGCGGCGCATGGGCGAACTCGGCATCGAGCAGGTCCTGCAGGGTCGTCGAGATAAGTCCGCGGCCCTCGATGAAGTGATAGACACGCTGGGCCTCCGCTGCGATCAGATCGCCTACGCCGGCGATGACCTGGTCGACTGGCCCGCCATGGGCCGCGTCCACCTCAAGCTGGCTCCCGCCAACGCGCACCCGATCATTCGCGCCCGCGCCGACTATGTCTGTCGACAGGCTGGCGGCGACGGTGCCGTGCGGGAAATGTGCGAGCTGATCCTAGAGGGCCATGGTCGTCTGAGCGACTGGCTGGGCAGTTTTGGTCCCGACGCCCACGACAACCAGGAGCCCGGCGCTTGAGGCGCGGCATTCTGCTGACGGCCGCGATCGTGCTGCTGTCCGTCCTGGTGTTTCGCTGGTGGCTGCCAGCCGAACGCGTGATCACCCCGACTGTCAGCCTGCCCGATACCCGCCTCGACTACCGCCTGCAGGATTTCACCGCGCGCTTCCACGACGAAGCGGGCCGGCCCGAACTGGAAATTTCCGGACCGAATCTGGAGCACGATGCGGAATCTCGCCAGGACACGATCACTGGTCCCGAATTTGCCTTCATGACCGCTGATTCCCCATGGATGGGTCAGGCGCAGCGAGGAGAATTTGATCGCGAAATGGACACGCTGGAATTGATCAACGAGGTGGAAGTCTGGCGTGAGCAGGCAGAGGGACCGCTGCGCTTCACCACCGAGCGTCTGCAGCATCAGCGTCCAGCGCGTACAATCAGCGCCGACGTACCCGTACTGCTGACGCAGCCGGGCGCTCGCGTCGAAGCCGGTGGTCTGATGATTCAACTGGATTCGGAAACGGTCAATCTGACGAATGAAGTACACCTGCATGCGCGAACTGCGAACCACCGCGACTGATCTCGATACCATGCGCGTACTGCTGCGTGCACTCGGCCTGACGGTGCTGATGATCTTCAGCCTCAACGCCCTTGGACAATCGGACGAAACCGCGCCACCGGTTGAGATTCTGAGCGAAAACGGGCGCCTCGATGTCCCGACCGGCGCCTACGTTCTGACGGGCAACGTCAGAATCTTCCGGGGAACACTTTCCGTATTTGCCGATGAGGCGCGCTCCTTCTCCGGCGAATCAGGAGAATTGGAACGGGTTGAACTTTACGGTACACCCACTCGCTGGAACGACACTCTGGAAGACGGAAGTGAAGTTGACGGCGTATCCGATGAAATTCTTTATGACTTCATCACCAACCTGATCACCATGCGCGGCAATGCCGAAATTCAGAACGTCCAGGGTCAGTTCAGCGGTGATCAACTGGTCTACGATCTCGACACGCAGAATCTGGTCGGCGACGGCAATGTCCGCCTGCTGATCGAACCCGCTACGGCTCAGTCCGCAACGGATCAGATCAGCGGCAGTGAGGATGACGCCGGTGATGATGAACAACCCGAAGTTAATGACGACGACGCGGAAGGCTAAGTCCCGATGCTGACCGCCGAACAGTTGGTCAAGCGCTATCGCGGCCGCGCCGTGGTGCACGATGTATCCCTGACGGTTGCGCGCGGAGAAATCGTCGGCTTGCTCGGACCTAATGGCGCCGGCAAGACCACCACCTTCTACATGGTCGTCGGTCTGGTCGCGGCCGACGGCGGTAGCATCCGCATCGGCGAGACCGATCTGACCAAGGCCAACATGCATCAGCGCGCCCGCAAGGGCCTGGG
Source organism: Pseudomonadota bacterium (assembly GCA_039414335.1). GTDB lineage: Bacteria > Pseudomonadota > Gammaproteobacteria > Xanthomonadales > Wenzhouxiangellaceae > Wenzhouxiangella. Next base: position 7,392 of record JBCDLQ010000016.1, read on the forward strand.
CTACCTGCCGCAGGAAGCCTCCATCTTTCGCAAGCTGTCCGTGGCCGACAACATCATGGCCATCCTGCAGCTGCGCAAGGATCTGGATACGGAACAGCGCAAGAACGAGCTGGAACGGCTGATGGACGAGTTCCACGTCGGCCACCTGGCCGACCAGATGGGTGTGTCACTGTCCGGCGGTGAGCGGCGACGCGTCGAGATCGCCCGCGCCCTGGCGGGCAACCCGGACTTCATCCTCCTCGACGAGCCCTTTGCCGGTGTCGATCCAATTTCAGTCGGTGAAATCCAGCGCATCGTCAAGCAGCTGACCGAACGCCACATCGGCATCCTGATCACCGACCACAACGTACGCGAAACCTTAGGGATTTGCGACCGCGCCTACATCATCAGCGAAGGTCGCGTCCTGACCCACGGCAAGCCCGAAGAAGTGCTGGCCGATGAGAATGTGCGCAACGTCTACCTCGGCCAGGAATTCAGGCTCTAGGCCTTCAGCGCCTCTCCCAGCGCTTCGATCTGCTCGGGCGCCGTCACCCAGGAACAAACCAGGCGGGCGACATCGTCGTAGCCCGGCCAGATGTGAAACTCGAATCCCTGCGCCTTCAGATTGGCCAGCAAGGCCGGATCAGCTCGCATGAACACTTCATTGGCCTCGACTGGCCACTGCAGCGACGCCACGTTACTGGCCTCGATCAGGGCCGCCAGCTCGGCCGCCCGCGCATTGGCGGTGCGCGCCAGCTCCAGCGCGAGATCGTTCTCCAGCATGGCCAACAGCTGTGCCGAGACGTAGCGCATCTTCGACAACAGATGGCCGCCGCGCTTGCGGCGTCGCTCCATGCCCTCCAGCCATTCAGGGTGGCCGAACACCACCAGGGCCTCGGCATTCAGCGCCCCGTTCTTGGTCAGGCCCAGGCTCAGCACATCCACGCCGGCCTTCCAGGTCATTTCTGCCGGGGAGATATTCAGCCAGTCCAGCGCATTCGCAAAACGAGCGCCGTCCATATGCAGCGGCAAACCCCGCGCGCGTGAGACCGCGGCAATCGCGCGGATCTGATCAGGCCGATAGCAAGTGCCGCACTCTGTCGCCTGAGTGATCGACACCACCGACGGCTTGACGTTGTGCACGCCATGGACGCCGGCCGAATCGATGGCTGCCCCAAGGGCTTCAGGGTCCAGACGAGCATTGTCTCCTTCCATCGGCATCAGCTTCGCGCCAGCCGTGTAGAACTCCGGTGCCCCACCCTCGTCATTGTGAATGTGGGCGACGCGGTGACACATCACCGCTCCCCAGGGCGGAATGATCTCGGCCAGTGCCACACAGTTGGCGGCGGTGCCGGTGGAAATCGGCAGCACCTGGCAATCGGTCTCGAACCACTCGGACAGGCGCCCGTTCAGCTCACGGCTGTAGCGATCATCCGAATAGGCCGTGGCGTAGCCCTCATTGGCCGCCAGCAGCGCCTCCATGATTCGCGGATGGGCCGGGGCTTCGTTGTCGCTCTTGAAGTTCATGCGGTTGGATCTGGCCTTCATCAGTCAGCGCAAGAGTGTATACAAGCCGAGCCCTTGATGGCGGCAAGAAAACGGCCCCGTACCCCTGAGGGTCCGGGGCCGTATTTGTCTTCAATCGCTTCAGTTGCCCTGGAAGCGATCTGCAAACAGCGGTGCGATGAACCGCAAGGCGTCCAGGCGAACGGTGGAGGCTGACGCACTGTCGGTCTGCAGTCCGCAGTAAGCCGAAGCGGCCGACGCCGGTATTGCGAACTGTGAACTCAGCGTTTGCCAACCGCCGCTTCCCACCGAGTCAACCACCACTGAGGAACCGACGAGCGTGGACTGCACATCGCTGCAGTCCGGCGTCGTGGAGGTCTCGCAGATCCATTGCAGCGATGTTGGGTCACTGGCGGCCGCAACTTGATAGGCGCTTGAGCCGGACCAGTCCGATCCACCGGAACTGACATCGACGCACTGACCGACGGTGATCGATGTAGCACCATCGAGAGCGATCGCGATCGATCCGGACCCGAGGTCATCATCAACATCGTCATCCGTATTGGCCACGACAGCGGCTGGATTGACCGCGTCGCTGGTCCAGGGCTCCAGCGTCACCATCTGATCCAGACAGTCATCGAGATAGGCATTTTCGAAGCGATTGCCTCGATCCACGCGGAAGCGCCGGAGGAAATCACCGCCCGCCAGCCCGTTGCCAGCGCCGTCTGTAATGGCATCACAAACCAGCAGATGGTAGGGCTGGCCATTGATGTTCTGGACCAGGGTCAAAGTCGCCGTCGGCGTGAGTGGGTCACCGGATACGGAGGCACTGGTGATGGCAATGACCCGGTCATCACCAGCGGCTGAACCGCAAGCCAGGGTCTCCAACTGACCATTCGAGCCAGCGTCAACGAGCAGATAGTTGGTGGCCTGATCAGCACCTTGAATGGGCGTCAGGTCGTCGGCGAAGCTGACTTGCAGCGTATCGACCAGTCCATCGAGTTGATCACAGCTGGCCACGGCACCGATGCCCGGCACGTCGACGCCGGTCACGGTCGGCGGCGTGTCGTCGAGCCCCGTACTGATCGAGGCCGAATTGTTCTCCGGCACCTGATCGGCACCCAACGCGCCGTCATCGGCAATGCTGGCCGTGTTATAGAGTTGAGCCATCGCCGGCGGGAACGGATCGGGCAAGTCGACGGCAAAGTCGATCGTACCGCTGGCACCCGCAGCCACCGTGCCAAGGCTGAAGGTACACGTGGAACCGGCAGAACCGTCCGGCACGCAAACCCAAGCTACCGTGCTGGCGCCAGCGTTGAACGTCGTATTGTCCGGAACCGTTTCGGTCAGCGTCACACCATTGGTTTCCGTATTGCCGTTGTTGCTGTAATCCAGGGCGTAGACCAGAACACCGCCTGGCGTCGGGATGACACCACCGTCGGATTTGGCAATCGCCAGATCCAGCGTGGCGGAAACCGGCGTGCTGTCGCTGGCGTTGACCGAACTGGCGTTCGCGGCTGTCAGCTGCGCCGTATTGTCGATGCTGGTCACGCTGAGCGGCAGGGCGGGATTCACCGTTACGGAGAAGGTCGCGGAACCGCTCGCTCCACCATCCAGGTCAAACAGATCGAGGAAGCAGTTCGAGCCCGGCGTCGTGTCAGCACAGACCCAGCCCGGATCACTCGCCCCCGGCGCGAAGGTGGTGTTGGCAGGCACCACTTCCAGCAGAATCAAGGCGGCCCCTTCCTGGTTGCCGATATTGGAATAGTCCAGCTGCCAGGTGATCAGATCACCCGGTATCGCGCTGACATCACCATCGTCCTTGGTCAAAGCCAGCACGGCCTGGGCATCAATCGGTACCGATGCACTGGCCATCACGGGAAGCGCGCTGTTGTTGGCGGCAGCAATGGAGGCCGTGTTATCGACGAATTCGGCAGTTTGATCGACCGGATTGTCGACCTCCACGGTGAACAGGATCAGATCACTGGTTCCACCCACCACGGTACCGATATCAAAGGTGCAGGTTGAACCAGCCTGATCGTCTGGCGCGCAAACCCAACCCGGAGAGCTCTTGTCGGCACGGAAGCTGGTGTGATCGGGGACGGTCTCGGTGATCACCACATCGGCCGCATTCTCGTTGCCAATGTTGCCGTAGAGCAGGACGAAGCTCGGCGTTGCACCGGGAACGGTGGTCGGGAGGCCACCGCTGCTCTTGGTCAGGGTTAATAAGGGATCAGAGTCCATCGGCGCGCTGTCGCTCGCCATGACCGCGCTAGCATTGTTCGCATCAAACTCGGCCGTGTTGTCGATCGAAGGTGTATTGGCCAGAACCGGCGTGTCTACGGTCACCGCAAAGTCCACGGAGCCGCCGTTTCCACCGGCCAGCGTGGGCACGGCCAATGCGCAGATCGAACCGGCCGTGTTGTCCGGGAGGCAGGTCCAGCCAGCGCTACTGGCGGCGGGATTGAAGGTGGTCTGAGCCGGTACCGTATCGGTCAGCACGGCATTCAGAGTGTCCATATTGCCCGTATTCTGGTAATCCAGGCTGAACGTCAGCACAGCCCCCGGTACCGCATTCGCATCGCCATCGCTCTTGGTCAGGGCGAGCACCGGCGCCGCAGTCACCGGTGTGGATTCGGCCAGCGGAACGGTCGGTGCATTCGAAGCCGTCACCTGAGCAGCATTGTCGATCTGGGTCGTCCCTGCGGCGACTGAATCAATCACATCGACCGCGAAATTGATGATCTGGCTGGAACCACCGGGATAGGTCCCCAGATTCAGCGTGCAAGTTGATCCGGCCTGCCCATCCGGCACACAGGCCCAGGCAGGATCACTGGCCATAGCATTGAAAGTCGAGTTGGTCGGCACGGTTTCGCTAACAATCACATCGCTGGCCGCCCGGTTTCCAAAATTGGACACGATCAGGCTGTAGGTAATCGTATCGCCGGGAACAACGGTGACACTGCCATCAGACTTCGTGGCCTGCAGATCGACCGTGGCGTTGACCGGTGTCGAATCAGAAGCCTGGGGTGTGTCGGTGGAATTCGCCGCACTCAATGTCACCGTGTTGTCGACCTGGACCAGGCCAGCGGAGACCGATGCCGCCAGATCGACGGCAAAATCAACACTATTCGAACCTCCCGGCGCTAGATCGGGCAGCGACAGGGTGCAGACTGAACCCGCATTGTTGTCAGGCAGGCAATTCCAGCCAGCAGTGCTGGCTGCACCATTGAAGGTCGTTTCCGCAGGGACGGTTTCGGTCAGCTGCAGACCATTGCCTGGACCGGCGTCAATAGCGTTGTTCAAGATGATGTCGTAAGTGATCGTTTGGCCCGGAGAGGCAGTAACGCCTCCATCGGTTTTTCCAATGGAGAGCTGCGGGCCCGGCAGCACCTCAATGCCAGGATAAGCGCCGGCGAAGATCGGACCGATAATGAACTGCGGATTCGCTGGCGAGCCACCGCCTTCGGTTCCGTCAAGGGTATTCACGTCAATGGTAAAGATCCGCCAGCCACTGCTCAGTCCAATGAAAAAGAATTGGCCGGTGGCATCATCCAAGGCGGTCAGACCGGTCTGAGTCCCGATCGGGTTAAAGCTGACTTCGGTCTGGCTTTCAACGAAGGACTCACCTTCCTCGAACCCGATCGAAGCAAAGAACACTTCGCCTGCGCGATAGGTGACCCAGATGGTCTGATTCTCCGTATCCCACTCAATACCGACCACATTGCTTTCGTCAACGTCGCCTTCGCCAATGTGGGCAATGCTGGAACCATCATCCAAAGACACCTCCATCAGCGCCGGCTCACCGCTGCTGTCCAGCGTACCGACGAAGAAGACACGGTTGCCGTCCGGATCACCGGTGAACACACCACTGGCGGTAGCCAAGGCCCCCGGAAAGCCGGCGGCGCCCGCCACCAGGGCCTGAACCGTTGTCACGGCGCCGGTTGTGGTGTTGATGGAGACCACCTCGCGATCACCGCCAACTGCCGTAAATAAGCCATAGAGCGTGGCGGTTCCATCGCTGTACCAGAGACCCTGGACCTGGCCTACGCCATAACCCAAAGGCATCGCTACTGCGGGCGTGGGGTTGAGCTGTCCGGTGCTCAGATCGACGGAAAAAAGCTTGGAGAGACCATCACCTTGATCCTCGCCGATGAAGTAGAAGACGTTGGCCGCCAGAGCGATCGCCGTGATGCCGGTCGTGGTGTTGATGTTGTCGGAATCAACGGCACCGGGGCCGATCAAACTGACCAAACCGGTAGTGGGGTCGATCACTCCGACCTGGCGTTGACCGTTATTGGGGAAAGACAGGGCCCAGGCGCCGTAGACTGACTGAGCACTCACCTGGTTGACTGACCCCATCATCCCTGCCATCACGAACAACAAAACGAAAAGACGATGCATACTCCACCCCGTTGTTGTTTTGTGCAGTCCGTCACAATATCACGGCTTTGCTTCAGGCAGATCTCAAAGCGATGACTCGCGCGATCTGCCCGTCACCCGTCAGGAAAATCGAATCCATCAGTCTCAAAGCGATCCCCGAAGATCAGCCGTGGATCGACGTAGTTCGACTCGGGCAGATCAAGATTCTGCAAGCAGTTCAAAGCATTCGACAAGGTGAATCGGTCAAGCAGGTGGAAGCTGGATCGCGCTGAGACCTGAATCTCATACAGTCCCGGTACGTCGAAACGCGCGTAAATCTCGTGCGCGTCGTTATCGCTGGTTCTTGTCGAGAAGGTCCAGTCCGTGGTTCCACTCGAATAGACCTTGAACCAGCCCTCGCGGCCCGAGCCATTCGGTTCACCACCCTCGCAGTCGTTCTGCTCAGGATCAAATCCCTTGGGACAGACCACGCTGCCATTGTTCTTGCGGCCGAAGAACGCATCTGCATCAATCTTCAGCCAACTGTCATTGTGATCCGTCGGCGAGGTGCCGTTGCCGACCTGGGAGCGCCAGCAAAAGCGATATTCGCCGGGCGTATTGATCCGGATCGGATAGACCAGGAGACCATTGCCGGGATTATTCAGCGATTGATTGCCGTCCCAGACGATGAATCCGCTCCCCGTTGCCGCAGCCGGCTCATCGACATTGGGCGCCGTCGTGGACGATTGATCGCGCCAGTCATCGGGCAGAACACCGATGGACTCGGCCTCGATCACCAGCTGTCCAGCGCTTTCATCGAAAAACCCCGGCAGCGTGGTTTGTGCCCAGGCGCCCTGAATGCAGAGAACTAGAATCGAGAGAACTAGAATCGAGGGAAGATAAGCCTCCGAAAAAATCCATCGAACCATGTCGATCACTCCGCCTAGTCAGCCCCTTGCAGCAGGTCGAATAGTCTCACGCCCTGCAGACAGGTGCTGTGACGCACTCAACAAGTCACCGCATCGACGGGTGATTTGCGAAAATGGCCGAATGTCGATTGCCCCACTCGATCCCGACGAGCTTTTACAGCGCGACCTGCCCTGGCTGCAGCGTCGGCGTAAGCAGCTGAGTCGCTTCAAAGGTCCGGATAGCAAGCGCGCGGCGCTGCTGGCCGCCTACGAGTCGCGTCTGGCCGAATCGACGAGCCAGCGACAGGCCCGGGCCGAGCAGATTCCCGAGGTGAAGGCCGCGCCGGCACTGCCGATCAGCGAGCGAGAGGACGAGCTGATCGAAGCGATCCAGAAGCATCAGGTCATCA
>JBCDLQ010000017.1:0-14193 GCA_039414335.1 Pseudomonadota bacterium
ACGGGCAGGCCCTGATCGTGATACATCGCCAGGACCGCATCAAAGCCATTCAGCTTGTCGGGCAGGAAGGCCGTATCGGCGGGCAGCGGCCCGATCAGTTCCATACCGACAGCCCTCAACTCGGCCACGACGGGCTCGATGATCTCGATCTCTTCAAGGCCCAGATGGCCCGATTCACCTGCGTGGGGATTCAGACCCAGGACGGCGATCCGAGGCAGTGCCAGTCCAAAGCGATGGCGCAGATCCTGATCGAGAATTTTCAGAGTGGTCTTCAGACGCTCGGCAGTGAGTGCATCGGCCACGTCGCGCAGTGGCAGGTGCGTGGTCATCAGCGCCACGCGCAGGGTCCCGGCAGTCAACATCATCACCACCCGCTCAACGCCGGCGCGTTCGGCCAGGAATTCCGTGTGCCCACTGAAAGGGACACCGGCGTCGTTGATGACCCCCTTATGAATCGGGCCGGTCACCATCGCAGCAGCGCGCTGATCCAGGCAGGCCTCGGCGGCCTGCTTCAGGCAATCCAGAACGTAGGGAGCGTTTGTCGGATCAAGCTGGCCAGGGACTTCGGGTCGTGGCAGGGCGACGGGCCAGCAGCGAAGTCGACCGGAACTCGGTGGCCGACTCGATGCTTGCTCGGGATCCATGACCTCTACGGCCACTCCCAGACCCAGCTGCTCGCAGCTGCGCTGCAACAGTCCCGGATCGGCGACCAGCAAGAGCTCCGGCTGGTCGACCGCCATGCGGCAGGCGATCTCCGGCCCGATTCCCGCCGGCTCGCCGGGCGTCAACAGCACCGGCGCAGTCATGGCGGGATCAGAGTCGGACTTCGACGTAGGACTCGTCGCGCAGCTGGCGCAGGAAACGGTCGACTTCCTCGTCCGCCTTCTGACTGAACAGCATGTCGCGAGCCTGCGATCGCATCACCTGTTCCGTGCGATCGGCATCGCGCTCTGCTTCAAGACGCAGAAGATGCCAGCCCAGTGGCGTCTGGAACGGAGCGCTAAGATCACCGGGATCGAGCTGATCAAGTTGCTCCTGAATGAAATCACCGTAGGCACCAGCCTGGAACCAATCCAGTAATCCACCGATATTGGCCGAGGTCTCGTCCATGGAGTTTTCTCGGGCCAGCTCGGCAAAGTCACCGCCATCGACCAGCTGCGCGTGCAGGTCTCGAATCTGCGTTTCGGCTTCGGCCTGGGCAATGATCTCGTTCGGACGGATCATCATGTGGCGCGCCTGATACTCGCGCACGATGATCTCCTGCTGCTCTCTCTGATTGCCCACTTCCAGTATCAGAAAACCGGTGGGCGAACGCAGGACACTGGTGATCCCTCCGACACCAGCCGCTTCGATCGCGTCGGCCACCATCGGCGGCAAAGCGTTGATTGGACGCCAGCCGACCTCACCCCCTTCGAGCGCATCGGGGCTCTGGGAAAAGGTGATAGCCGCGGTCGCGAAATCCAGCTCGCCATCGAGCCGCTGGCGGATCTCGTTGGCGCGAGCCTCGGCTTCGCGCAGATCAGCCTGTGAGGCAGACTCGGGCACGGCAATCACAATCTGCGACAGGAAGTACTCGTCACCACCGAAGCGGTCCGAGGCGAGGATGATGTCGATCTCCGTATCGCTGATCTCTTCCATGCTGTTGACCACCCGCTGGCGCAGGCGGCTGGACATGATCTCTTCGCGGATGCTGCGGCGGAATTCGGAGAAGTCCACACCGTCGGACTCGATGGCCTGACGCAGACGCGTCATGTCCAGATTGTTCTGACGCGCAACCTGCTGCAGCGCCTGGTCCACATCGAGATCAGAAACGCGAATGCCGGTGGATTCAGCGCGCAGCACTTCGAGGCGGGTCAGCACGAGTCGTTCGAGCATCTGCTCCTCGATCACGCTGCGCGGCGGAATCCGCTCACCTGCTGCGGCCGCTTGCCGCTCGAGGCGTACGATCGCCTCATCAAGTTCTGATTGCAGAATCACGTCGTCTTCAACCAGGGCGACGATCCGGTCGACCGGGCGCGGCTCCTGAGCGGAAACCAGCAGCGGCAGCATCAGCAGACTCAGTGACAGTGCTCGGGTCAGGGTGGTTTGAAAATTCATAAGTCTTGTTTGTCCAGAAAAAACGTCAGTCGATTCAGTCGGCCCAGTAGGCACTGTCGGCAAACAGCGGATAAGGCCGGCGGCCCAGGCTACCCAGGCCTTTCAGGTGCAGCTCGAGAAACACCGCCGTGCGCGTATCAGCATCTCGATCGCGAACATACTCGCGCCCGATCAAGCGAACCGCCCAGCAGCAGCTCTCGTACTCGATACCCGCCAGCAGCTCCAGGGCTTCATCGTCCTCGAAGGAATAGTTCGCTCGACCGATGAAAGCCAGATTATCGCGCACCGGCAGGCGGAAACGCACGTCCACCTGGTCAACACGATCCCGTCGGAAACGATAGCCCAGGGCTGCCTGGCGGCCTTGTTCGCCGCGATAGCTCAGACCCAATTGGACCACGCGGGTTTCATTTTCTTCCGTATCCCACTCCAGGCCCGCGCTGGCGACGATGGCCTGAGCGGGCCGCCAGTTGAATTCAGCTACCGTCGAGGAGCGGTCTCGATCTGGGTTGACGGGCCCATCCAGCTCGACGCGAAGATCGCGGAAATAGAAGATCTGGCCGACGCTGAAGTCCATCAGCGACCGGCCGTCCTCATCATCCAGCAGGCGAGTGGTGAGCGCTGCTGTGAGCTGATTGGCGTCGCCCTGGCGATCCGGGCCGGAGAAGCGGTTGTCGCTGAACAGCTGGCTGAAGCCAAAGGTCAGCTCGCGCGTATCGAAGTCTGGCAGGTCGGTCTGATCGCGGAACGGTGCGTACAGATAGAACAGCCGCGGTTCCAGCGTCTGGGTGCGGCCGTCGTCCAGCGCGCGCTCAAAGATCAGGCCGGCGTCGACGCTGGCAATCGGCAGCGTGCGTGAAGGACTGTTGTCTTCGGCGCCGCTCAGTTCATAGGCCGTAGAGCGCAGGCCGACGGTCGGGCGCAGGAACCCACCCGGCGCGATCCAGTTGTAGCGCAGGCGCGGGTACAGGTCCATGCGCGCGCCGGTCACGCCCTGATCGCGATCGAAGTAGACCAGCTCGCTGTCGAGCTGCAGATCCAGACGTTGACTCAGGGGTTGGTCCAAGGTGAACAACAGACGCGGCAGGCGACGATAAGGCTCACGCGCTTCAGTGACGGTTTCGTCCAGTACCTGGAAGGCATCGGCGCTCAGGGACATGGACCAGGTCCGACCGCTTCCACGCAGGCCGGCTGTTGACTGCAGGAATTGCAGGGCGGAGTCGGCCAGATCGCCACCGAGATCAAGAAAATAGGTTTCATCGCTGGCGCGACGCAGATTGGCATCGAAACGCCAGCGCGGCGCCAGAACCGCAGCGTACTGGAACTGGCCGAAGTATCGCGAATCATCCTCCTCACGATCATCCGGCAGGACCTCGAGATCCAGCTGGCCACTCTGGCGCGCGGTCATGAAGCGGTATTCCAGGCCGAGCATGGCACCCCGGTCCTGAATCCAGCGCGGCGTAAGTGTCGCATCGTGGTTGGGCGCGATGTTCCAGTAATAGGGGACGGACAGATCCAGGCCGTCGTCGCTGGAGAACCCGAGGCGCGGGTACAGGAAGCCGCTCTTTCGCCGATCGTCCAGCGGGAAGCTCATCCAGGGCGCATAGAAGATGGGTACACCCTTGAACTCGAGGCGGGCGTTCCGCGCCACGCCCTGTCCCTTGTCCAGGTCCAGATCCACGCTACCGGCCTTCAGTTCCCAGTCAGGATCATCCGGGTCGCAGGTGGTGAAATCGAACACTTCGACTTCGGCTCGCGTTTCACTGACCAGCTCGACCACGCCGGCAGAGCCACTGCCATCGCCACGCTGGAAGCGGTACTCCACGTCCTCGAAGCGGCCACGGTTATCGCCCGTCACAACCCAGCCGGACCCCGCTTCCAGATCGATCAAGGCATCGGAATAGTTGAGCCAGCCCGGCAGATCAATGCGCCCCGTCTCCCGGTTATAGATCAATTCACTCGTGGCCAACTGCTGATCGCCCTGCTCGACGCGAACATTGTCAGCGAAGCGGATCGGTGCCTTGGGGGGTGCCTGGAAGGTTTCGGAGGCAATCCGCAGCGGTGCGTTACCGCTGCGATCGAGATCGCGCGGCGGCGTAGACGGCCGAGCCGTCGCGCAGCTCAGAGCAGTGCGCTCACTGTCGCTGCCAGGGCTTTGAGCCAGCGCAGGCAGCTGCAGACCGAAGCAAATGACCAGGCAGGGAATAGCGTGGCGGGTCAAGGTGGATTCCGCAGAAAAGATCAGCCGACAAAGGTCTCACAGAAGCCCTGAGAGTGCAATCATTCAGCGGCCGAACTGCGGAGGAATTCCGCTCGATCCGCGGCAGACTGATCGGCCAGTTCGGCAACCTCACGATGGAAGCAGATCGGATCATCCTGACACGCGTGCAACAAAGCCTGGAAGGCCGGCACCGCCTTCTCATAGGTGGCCACCAGAGCGAGGTCCGCGTTGTTGAGCGGTCGCTGGGCCCAGCGCCGCAGCCAGACTGAGTCCTCGGCCTCGGCCAGGGCCATCAGCTCATCGCGCAGCTGATCGAAAACCCCCTGTTTGAATCGGGCCAGCTCGGATTCTTCTTCAAGCTCGGCATAAGCGTCTGCAAGTTCCGCTCGGGCCGCCAGCAGCAGCTCAACCCAATCGGCCTGCAGCGCCTCGCTGGACTGCCAATGGACCAGTTCGGTTTCCTGATCCTGCTCAGTCAGCCAGCGCTCGACGCCGAAGCGCTCGACAGCCGTAGCATAGCCCTCATTGAAGGCGGTCTCGTCCGGCACGTAGAGCAGCTCATGGGTCAGTTCATGGAACAGGAAGCCGGCCAGACGGGCTTCATCCCAGACCAGCATGGTGTTCAGTACGGGGTCATCGAACCAGCCCAGGGTGGAATACGCCACGGCTGGTGCCACAATCACGTCCAGACCCCGTTCAGCCAGCCTGGCCGCTTCATCCCTGGCGCCCTGTTCCTTGAAGAAGCCGCGATAAGCCACACAGCCCGCCACCGGATAGCACCAGGTCCGAGGCTCGACGGCGTAGCGCTCGGTCGCGATCACATTCCACACCGCTGCGCTCCGCTCGAGATCAGCATAGTGGCGATAGGAGCGGCTCTCGGGCAAGCCCAACTCGCTTGCGGCAAAGCGCCGGATGGCCAGCACGTTCTCCAGACGTCGAGCCAGCTCGGGATCGGTGCTCGGATCGGCCAGCAGATCTGCGATATGCTCGCGTCTGGATAAGAGATCGACCTGACCGCCGACTGCCTGGCCGTACCAGCTCAGGGTCGCGCAGCCACCCGTCACCCCGATCAGACACAGGAACAGCCCCACCTTGACCACCGCGACCAAAGACACAGCCGAAGACCAGACGGGAGACTGGTATCTGGACGACGAATTCTGGCGGCACTTCGGTTCGCTGATGTTCAATGAGGACACCTTCGATGAGGCCGCAACGCAGATCGAATCCCTGCTCGGCCAGTTGGGCGGCGCCAGTGGTCGGGTACTTGACCTGGGCTGCGGCCCCGGCCGGCATGCACTGCCTCTGGCGGCTCAAGGGTATCCGGTGACCGCAGTCGACACCAGTCCGTCGCTGCTGGCCGAGCTGGAGCAGCGCCGTGGCGAACTGGATATCGAAATCATCCACGGCGACATGCGTACTTTCCGCCGCTCTCGCGCCTTCGACCTGGTGCTGGTCATGTGGACCAGCTTTGGCTACTTCGAGTCCGAAGACGACCACGATCGGGTCCTCGAATGCATCCGTGACAGCCTCGCCGATCAGGGTCGGCTGGTGCTGGATCTGGTCGGCGTCGAGTACCTGGCACGCCATCTGGAACCGGTTCATCTCACCGAGTATGACGACGGCCGACTGCTGATCGAACGACCCATGCTGGTCGATGATCTGCGTCGCCTCGACAACGACTGGTTGCTGGTGGACGGTGACCGCGTCCATCGCACGCACATCAGCCATCGGGTCTGGTCCGCAGGCGAGATACGGGCGCTGCTGGCCCGCCATGGTCTGGAGACCGAATCCATCCACGGTGGATTCGACGGAGAACCCTACGATCTGGACGCCGAGCGCCTCATCGTGATCGCGCGCAAGACCTGAGCAATCCTCACCGGAGCACACCATGAACGCCTATCTGCCCACCACCGAAAACGCCCAGCTGGTGCTGGTCGACGTCCAGGGCAAGCTCGCCCGATTAATGCATGAATCCGACGCGATGATCGGCCAGATCCGACGGCTGATCCAGGCTGCTCACATTCTTGAACTCCCCGTGGTCTGGGCCGAACAGCTGCCAGACAAGCTGGGACCAACGGTGCCGGAGCTGGTGGAAGTACTGGGGAGTTCGAGGCCGTTGAGCAAGTCGAGCTTCGGCTGCTGTGGCGACGAGCGTCTGATGAGTGAAATCGAGTCGACCGGTCGTGATCACGTGCTCCTGTGCGGCATCGAGACCCACGTCTGTGTCTGGCAAACTGCCGTAGCCCTGCGGGAGCGGGGTTATCAGGTCCACCTGATCGCCGACGCGGCCTCGTCCCGATCGGCCTTCAACCGCAACATCGCCTGGCGCCGCATGGAGGCGATCGGCGTGTACCTGAGCAATGTGGAAATGGTGCTGTTCGAGCTGATGGGTGACGCCAGCCACCCGCGCTTTCGTGACGTCAGCCGTCTGCTGAAGTAGTCAGCCTGCAGCGGCAGGCTACATATTCAGTGTGCGGCCGCCGTCTACGGCAAGGATCTGGCCCGTGACATAGGGTGCATCCAGCGCGAAGAACAGCACCGCACCGGCAATGTCTTCCGGCCGCCCCAAATGACCCAGTGGCACCTTGGACAGGGTGGCATCGGCGGCCTGAGCCGTGTCTTTATTCTCGGGCCAGAGGATCGCACCCGGCGCCACTGCATTGACGCGGATCGTCGGGGCCAGGTCCTTGGCCATCGCCTTGGTCTGCATGATCAGGCCCGCCTTGGCCTGGCAGTAGATCGTGTGATTGGCCAGGGGCACCATTGCGTGGATATCGACGAGATTGACGATCGAACCTCCCCGCCGGTCCAGATGCGGCTGGGCCGCCTTCGACAGAAAGTACGGCGCCCGCATGTTGCTCGCCATCAGGTCATCCCACATGGCCGGTGTCGCATCGGCCACTTCATTCGGATAGAAGGCCGAGGCGTTGTTGATCAACAGATCGATGCGACCGAAGTGCGAGAGCGCGGCCTGAATAATGCGATCAGGGGCCTCGGGATCCGACAGGTCGGCCTGATGCAACTGCACAGAATCCGGACGAATCGCGTTGAAGCGCTCGGCCAGGGCCTCGGCTTCGGCCTTCGAACCACGGCAGTGGACCAGCACGTTCAGGCCCCGTGCGTGCAGTTGCTCGACGATCGTCGCGCCGATGCGTTTGGCCGCACCCGTTACAATCGCGACCTTGCCGCTGTGGTCTGTCCTGTTCGATGCCATCCCGTGATCCTTCTCTGAACCTGCCTGAGCCGCCTGACGAACTGGCGGCCTTGAGCGCGCAATTGTGCACGAGGATCGTAAAGGAGATTGAAGCCTCGGGTCCGATGCCGCTCGATCGCTACCTGCAGCTGGCCCTCTACGAGGATGGGCTGGGCTACTACGTCAACGGCCTGCACAAGTTCGGCGCCAGCGGCGATTTCGTCACGGCGCCCGAGCAGGGACAACTCTTTGCTCGCTGCCTGGCCCGTCAGATCGAAGCGCTGCCCGAGGCCATCAGCCAGGGCACGATCCTGGAATTGGGTGCCGGCTCGGGCGCACTGGCCGCCGTGCTGTTGAACGCGCTGGAACACCCGCCGAAGCGCTACCTGATCCTGGAACCCAGCGCAGCCCTGCGTGAGGTGCAGCGGGAGCGAATGGCAGCCTTGCCAACCGACCTGGTCCGTCGCGTGGAGTGGATCTCGACGCTGCCCGACGCACCCCTCAGCGGCGTCATCCTGGCCAATGAAATCCTGGATGCCCTGCCCGTCAGGGCCTTCCAGATCGAGGATGGCCAGGTGTTCGAACGATGCGTCACCATCGAAGAGGACCGTCTTGGCTGGCAGCTGCAGCCCGCTCCGGACCGTCTCCAGAAGGCCGTTCGACAGCTGGAATCCGAGCTGAACCGGCCCTTTCCCAATGGTTATACCAGCGAGATCAATCTCGATCTCCCAGCCTGGCTGGCCGGCATCAGCGCCTCCCTGCAGACCGGCCTGATCCTGCTGATCGACTACGGCTACCCGCGCCACGAGTACTACCACCCCGACCGCGCCGACGGCACCCTGGTCTGTCACTACCGCCATCGCGCCCATTTCGATCCCTTTGTCTGGCCGGGCCTCACTGACCTGTCGACCTTTGTCGACTTCACCGCCGTCGCCGAAGCCGCCTGCGAATGCGGGTTGAACGTGACGGGCTTCAGCTCGCAGGCGGGCTTTCTGATGAGTCTTGGAATCCAGGAATTGGTGGTAGCCGAAGCAGACGATCAGCGTCGCCTGGCGCTGGCGGGCGAACTGAAGCGCCTTGTCCTGCCCGCTGAGATGGGAGAGAAATTCAAGGTCATCGCGCTGGATCGCGGACTGAAAGCGCCGCTGCAGGGCTTTGCCTTGATGGATCAGCTATCGAGACTCTGAGTCCAGAAGCGTTCAGTCACACTCTCGGGATCTGACGATTTCGATTCAAGCCTCCAGACGGGCGTCATCGATCCGCTCCGATGGGCAGCAGCGCTCGCGCCTTGCGCGTTTCCGGATGCTCGGCGCTGGTCTGGGTCGCATAGGTCTCGATCAGGGTCCGGATTTCGTCTTCGGGAACCGACCCAGGAGACAGTCGTAGCTGGCTCGCTATGGTCTGGCGTCGCACGGTGAGGCTGAAAGGATGCTCGAAGCCCAACGCATCGATCACCGCCTGGCGTGTTTGCTCATGTAACGTCAGCGCCTCATCGGCCCGCCCCAGACCGGCGAGGCTCTGGGCGCGATTGGACTCGCTCATCCAGACCAAGGGATGACCTTCACCGAGCACGTCTCGCATCAGCTGGGTGGTCCGCTCGGCTTGCGGCAGTGCCTCGTCAAATCGCTCGCGAATATTCAGCAGTTCACTCAGGTTGTAGCTCAACAAAAGATAGATCTGATGGCGTTCGTCGAAGGTTTCCTTGACCTCGGTCATCAGCTCGCGAATCAGCGCTTCACCCTCGTCGTACTGCTGCCCTGCATTGAGCAGATTGGCGCGGTTGGAGCGCAGGGTCGGCACTTCGCGAACGGGAATCAACTCGGGATTGGCCTCGATCATAGCAAGGGCCTGCTCCTGCGTCTGGAAGGAGGAATCCAGCTGACCAAGCTCATACTCGATGGCCGAGCGATTGGTCAGCATCGAGACCTGCTGGGCCGAACCCGCACCGAACAGGCGACCCTGGACCTCGAACAGCTCATCGAACACGGCCAGCGCTTCCTCTTTGCGGTTGGCATCATTCAAGGCCAGCGCCAGACTCCACAGCGTGGAGGCCCGGTTGTTGGGACGCTGATAAGGATGTCGATCGAGCCAATCCAGTGCTGCCCGGTTCGTATCAACGGACTCCTTGAAGCGCCCGCGCTGCCGGTCCAGATTCGCTTGAGCCGCCAGAATCGTATAGCCCAGATTATTGCTTGCCTGTTCCGGTTCAGGAATCCGCACTATCAACCGCTCGAGCAGGCGCTCCGCTTCGTCCAGACGATTCAGAGAAAGCAGATTGGTCACCTGATATTTCTGCGCGATCAGAAACCAGTCGCTTCCAGCGGGCAATTGATCGCGGAAGGTGGTTTCGAATTTCTCGGCGCTGGCGATGCTCAACTCGTGCTCCCCCTGGACTCAAGAGCGGCAATGATCTCCAGCTCCAGGGCAGGTCTGAGGGTGGTGTTGATCGGCTCGATCTTCTCCAGCTCGGCGAGGCCGAGCCGGGCTTGCTCCAGCGTTTCATCCGACAGGCTCAGGGCTTCGTAGGATTCGGCCAGTGCGAGGTGCACGGCCGCCTGCGCTTCGGGCTGTCCGTCGAGCTCCTTGCGCACTTCACCGGCGGCGAAATCCAGCATCGCCTCGACGGTCATGTCCCGAACCTGACCGCTATCATCGGGCGCGCTGAGCAGACGCTGCAGAAAGGCGTTGACCGCAGCCGTATTGCGCTGCTCCTGCTCGGCTTCCGTGCGCGCCTGGTTGGCCTGAACAAGACCCCAGCCCGTGAACACGAGACCCAGCAGCAGCGAACCGGTCACCGCTGCCACGGCAATGCTCCTGAATCGACGTTGCGGGGCGGTCCGAGTGGATTCGATCTCAGCCAGAATCTCTATGGCGTCCGGACGGGCAGCCGGCTCGAACGCCAGCATCGCCCGAACCAGTTTTGATACGGGCCCACTGACTGAGCCTTCGATCACTGTCCAGTCGATTGGCGTGGACCGCTCTTGCAGGCTGGCCAGCTCGGTCCAGTCCTTGACCGCGTACACCGGCTGATCGGACATCATGCGGTAGAGCGTGGCACCCAGCGAATAGAAATCGGCCGCAGTGGATGGCGACTGCCCCATGACGCCTTCCGGAGCCATGTAGAGCGGCGTACCCGTCGTCATTGCCAAGCCGCCAGGATCGGGCTGTCGGTCCAGACTGGCCCCGAAATCCATCAGTACCCACTGGCCGTTTCGGTCTCGCATGATGTTGGACGGTTTGACGTCGCCGTGTAGCAGGCCAGCATCGTGGACGGCCTGCAGTCCCAGCACCAGCGATTCGATCAGGTTCAGCCAGTCTGCCTGCTGGAACGATGCCAGCTCGGCCTCACTGTCGGACAGGGTCTTGCCTTCGATGAGATCACACCAGAGCCCGGGCCGTGCATCGTGTATCGCCGCGCCATGGACGGCCAGCACATTGGGATGGCGCACCATGGCCAGCTGTCGAGCTTCATGCAGGAACAATTGAGACTGGAAGGGCCGCTGCTCACCGGTCTTGAGCAACTTGAGCGCAACATCGCGATCGAGTATTCCATCATGGGCCAGGAAGACCTCACCGAAGCTGCCAGAGCCGATGGGCTCCAGAACTTGCAGATGGCCCCAGCTGAAAAGCGTCGGACGCTCGACCTCATCATCAGCCATTGGCCGCTCTCCACCGTGGAGCACGAACAGCTGCTCGATTTCCTTCAGTCGCTCAGCCAGATCCTGGGAATCCTCTCCCAGCTCATCCAGGGCGTCAGACGAGCCCGACAGGCGCTCGAGAATACTCTTTGCGCGCAGATCCGGCGGCCCCTTACGACGGCTCATTTCATCGCCTCAGCCAACTGAATCAGGGAACGCGACACGAGCATGCGCGCGCTATTGGCTGAAGGGGTTTCGGTCGCTGCGGCGATTTCCGGAAACGAGTACCCGAACTCGACTCTGCGCATGACGGCCTCTCTTGCCTTGTCTGTCAGTGTCATTAATGCCGCTTCATAGCGTTCCAGCACATCGAGCCCGATCGCTTCACTCATCACGGAGGCTTCGGGATCGGTGACTTCCGAGTCCGCATCGGAAAATCCGTGCTTGTTCCGGCGCGTGACGCGGCGAATCTCCATCCGAATCTGATTGAGCAGGATGGTTCTGAGGTAAGCGAGGAAGGCGCCTTCTCGCAGCGCTTCGAAATTGTCGATCCGCTTGAGTGCCTGGATCAACGAAGTCTGGACCAGGTCCTGCGTTTCTGACAGGTCACGGGCGTAGGCCGGCAGACGTCCATGGGCCCAGCGTGTCAGAAGGGGCAAAAACCGTCGACACAATTCATCCCGAGCCGCGTCCTGCCCTTCGGCGACCCGGTTCAGCAAGGTGGCTGTGGATTCCAGTGGTTGATTCATGAAGTGGCGCGATGAGCGGGACGGAAAAAGTATAGGTACTGCTCATTCCGGCGACAAATGGGGCAAAAAAAAACCCCCGGACGGTGCCGGGGGTCTTGTTCAGCTTATTGAATGGCTCAGCTGGCCTTCGGTTGATAGCTTCGGCCCAGCAGAACTCGCGCCAGGGCGGGCAGCAACAACATGGCGCCAACCATGTTGAAGATGAACATGAAGCCCAGCAACACGCCCATATCAGCCTGGAACTTCAGCGCCGAGAACAGCCAGGTGCCCACACCCACAGCCAGCGTGACGGCGGTGAAGAACACGGCTTTACCGGTCAGGCGCAGCGTGCGCAGATAAGCCTCGTCCAGACTCAGGCCTTCCTTCAGGAAGCTGCGCATGCGGCTGTAGATGTAGATGCCGTAGTCCACACCGATACCCACGCCCAGGGCAACAACGGGCAACGTATTGACCTTGAGACCGATGCCCATATAAGCCATCAGGCTGTAGGCCATGTAGCTGACCAGCACCAATGGAAGAACAATACACAGGGTGCCGCGGCCACCGCGAGTAAACAGAAGCAAGAGACCGGTCAGCGCCGCTAACCCAATCAGGAAATAGGGCTCTGCCCAAAAGGCGGGCGCCATAACATAGGTGGACACGCCGGCCGCGACCAGCGGCACGATTACGAAGGTTGTCATCCGAGCACTGCCGAAGGTAATCAGACACAGCAGGATGATTGCCCCGTAGACATAGAGCAGCATCGGTGTCTGCGCTGCGGCCACTTCCTGATTGGTCGCCGCCATGACACCGACATTGCCGGTCGCCAGGCGGAAGGTCAGGCAGTCTTCACAGATTTCGCCCTCAACCGTATTGAAGTCGCCATCGAAGGCGCCGGCGGGTGCAAAGCCCAGGCCTTCGACGTAGATCTCGGCCTGCAGTGCTTCGACGCGCTCGACCACTCGATTAATTGTCTCGGCCTTGTGGTCTTCCAGGAACACCATGACCGGCATGGCGCTGCAATCGTCGTTTCTCAGTCCAGTCGAAGACTCGATTCCCGACAGGTTCTGACGCATGATGAAGTTGTTCCGCGACAGCACCTGCCAGCGGACGTTTCCTTCGTTCCAGCCCGCGTTCACGATCTTGGCAATCGACGGCAGCGTCACGACTTGCTGCACGCCTTCGACGTTCGACATCTGCCACGCCAGACGATCGATGGCTTCCATCACCTCATAGGACTCGGTACAGGCTGACGGTGCCGTCTCAGCAATGATCGAAATCAGGTCCGTACCGAGCGAGAAGCGCTGAGCAATCAATCGCGCATCCTGGTTGTATCGCGCATCGGCACGCAGTTCAGGAACGCCCGGCTGGGAGTCACCAATCTGCATGTCCTGGGACTTGATCCATGCAAAGGCGAACAAGCCGACGCCGACCAGTACCGCCAGAACTGCGACACCCGGGCGGGTGAAGCTGCCGATGAGATTCCAGATGAAACTCGGACGCTGTGCCTTGACGAACTGACGTTCGCGGAACTTGTCTTCCTTGCGCAGACGCACATAGGACAAGAGCACGGGCAGCAGAACCAGGTTGGTGAAGATAATCACCGCGACACCGATACTTGCGGTCAGGGCGAGCTCCTGAATGATTCGAATGTTGATCAACAGGATGGTCAAAAACCCGATCGTGTCCGAAATCAGCGCTATCGAACCTGGCGCAAGCAGTTTCGCAAACGTTGCCTTGGATGCTTCCAGACTGGAGACGATGGGCACACTATCCAGGGACGATCCATCCTGAGCCAGGCCCACCGGTGAATGCCCACCAAATAGTTTTTCCGCGTTCCACCCACTGATCATCTGCACCCCGTGGCTGACGCCGATCGCAAAGACCAGGAAGGGTGTCAGGATGTTCATCGGGTCGATACCGAAGCCCAGTACGCTAAGCAAGCCCAGCTGCCAGATCACGGCGGTGACCGAACAGACCAGCGGTAGTACCGTCAGCCAGATGGATCCGGAATACAACAACAGCAGCAAGGCAGTAATGGCAAAGGCAACGCCGAAGTAGGTCACAACACCTCGCGCACCGTCGGCGATGTCGCCGACGATCTTGGCGAAACCGACGATATGGACCGAGTGTCCATCCTGCTCAAATTCTGTTCGGATACCCTCAAGCGTCGTGGCAACGCTTTGGTAATCAAGTTTCTCACCAGTGCCGGGATCTTCCTCCAGCAGGTTGGCCCAGACCATTGCGCCTGAGAAATCCTGCGCAACCAGGCGGCCGACTTCGCCAGATTTGACGATGTTGGACCTAACCCGCTCGAAC
>JBCDLQ010000018.1:0-13863 GCA_039414335.1 Pseudomonadota bacterium
ACAAAAGCACGAGATGCCGAACAGCCAGTTATCCGGCGTGTTGGCCAGCATCGCCGTGCCCGGGATGAAGAACCAGCCCAGGTAGGTGAAGATGTAGATCAGGGTGACGGCCAGGCCGGACAGCATGCCCACGATGGCACCCTGGCGGTTCATCTTCTTCGAGAAGATACCCATCATCAGCGCCGGGAACAGCGTGGCTGCTGCGAGTCCGAAGGCCAGGGCGACCACCTGCGCCGCGAAGCCGGGTGGATTCATCCCGAGTATCGTCGCGATCGCGATGGCGAAGGCCATGGAGATTCGCGCCGCCAGTAGCTCCTGCTTGTCCGTGATGTTCGGCATCAGGACCGACTTGAGCAAGTCATGGCTGATCGCTGACGAGATCGCGAGCAGCAGGCCAGCGGCAGTGGACAATGCGGCTGCCAGACCGCCTGCAGCAATGAGCGCAATCACCCATCCTGGCAGGCGAGCGATTTCCGGGTTGGCCAGCACCAGGATGTCGCGGTTGAAGGTGACCATCTCGTTGCCTTCCCAGCCGCGCTCGGCGGCCGTGGCAGCGAACTCTTCCGACGTATCGTTGTAGTACTGGATGCGTCCGTCACCGTTCTTGTCTTCGAAGGCCAGCAGGCCCGTTTCGGCCCAGGTCTCCATCCAGTCCGGCTGCGCCGAGTACTCGATGGGCTGTTCAGCTGTGCCGTTCGGGAAAATCGTGGTCACGATGTTCAGGCGAGCCATGGCACCGACCGCCGGTGCGGTCAGATACAGCAGGGCGATGAAGACCAGCGCCCAACCGGCGGATTTCCGCGCATCCGACACCTTCGGCACCGTGAAGAAGCGAATGATCACATGCGGCAGGCCTGCCGTACCGATCATCAGAGAGACGGTGAACAGGAACATGTTGAAGGTGGAAGTATGCAGACCGGTGTAGTCGTGGAAGCCCAGCTCGACCAGCACCTGATCCAACTTGGTCAAGAGGGGCAGGCCGGATTCGGCGTGGGTGGAGAACAGACCCAGCGGCGGCACCGGGTTACCCGTCAGCTGAATGGAGATGAATACGGCCGGAATCGTGTAGGCCGTGATCAGCACGCAGTACTGCGCCAGCTGGGTGTAGGTAATGCCTTTCATGCCGCCGAGGACGGCGTACATGAAGACCACGCCCGAGGCGATCAGCAGACCTGTGCCGCTCTCGACTTCCAGGAAGCGAGAGAAGGCCACGCCCGCGCCCGCCATCTGGCCGATCACGTAGGTAATCGAGATCACCAGCAGGCAGACCACGGCGACGATACGCGCGGACTGTGAGTAGAAGCGATCACCAATGAATGCCGGCACGGTAAAGCGACCGAACTTGCGCAGGTACGGCGCGAGCAGTAGCGCCAGCAGCACGTAGCCGCCGGTCCATCCCATCAGGAAGGTCGAGTTGCCGTAACCGACAAACGCGATCAGACCCGCCATGGAAATGAAGGACGCGGCCGACATCCAGTCAGCGGCCGTCGCGGCGCCGTTGATGACCGGATTGACGCCACGGCTGGCGGTGTAGAAGTCCGAAGTCGAGCCGGCGCGCGCCCAGATGGCGATACCGATATACAGCGCGAAGGACGCGCCGACGACAATGAGGTTCAGAGTAAATTGATCCATGATTCGACTCCCTTATTTCTCGTCCACGTCGAACTCTTGATCGAGTCGATTCATGTACCAGGTGTAGTAAAAGATCAGCCCGATGAAGATCAGGATCGATCCCTGCTGGGCAAACCAGAAGCCGAGATCAACGCCGCCGAAAGTCAGCGGTAGTGAGGCGAGCACGGGTCTAAGCCAGATGGCGAATCCGAATGCAGTGATCGCCCAGATCGTCAGGCAGATGAAAATCACGCGGAGATTGGCCTTCCAGTAGGCCGCCGCAGTCTTATCGAGTGTCATAGATGAGGCCCTCTTGCTTCAGCGTATCTGCTCGCCAATCTAGCAATTGGCCCTAAGAAATTCGCTTCTACTTTGGTCGCTTCGACTTTGGTCGAATACGCTGAAAGCCGCCTGAAATCCTCCCGAAACCCTGCGTTATCATGGCCCGATGTTCTCGCCCGTACTGATCGTCGCGATCTCGCTGCTGTATGTGGGCGTGCTCTTCTTTCTGGCCTGGTGGGGCGACAAGCAGGCCCGCAAGCGCGGGCGGATTTTCTCTCACCCAGTCATCTATTCCCTGTCCCTGGCCGTCTATTGCACGTCGTGGACCTTCTATGGCGCGGTCGGGCAGGCAGCGCGGACCGGATGGGATTTCCTGCCCGTCTATCTCGGCCCCTTGCTGATGTTTCTGCTGTTCGGCGGGCTGATCCTGCGGATCGTCCGCGTCAGCAAGGAACAGAACATCACCTCGATTTCCGACTTTCTGGCCTCGCGTTTCGGTAAGACGCAGCGCCTTGCCGTGCTGGTGACCGTGGTCGCGGTGATCGGTGTCGTCCCCTACATCGCCCTGCAGCTGAAGGCGATCTCCATGGGGTTCGCCCTGTTGACCAGTGAATCCATGAATGTGCTGGCCTACGATCAGAGCACGCCGATGTGGCGCGATACGGCGCTGATGATTGCCCTGGTCCTGGCCGTGTTCACGATTCTCTTCGGCACGCGCCAGCTGGATGCGACGGAGCACCACCCCGGACTGATGCTGGCCGTCGCCTTCGAGTCGCTGGTCAAATTGCTGGCTTTCGTCGCCGTTGGCATCTTCGTGACCTGGTCCATGTTCGATGGCCTCAGCAGCGTTAATCCCCTGCTCCTTGATGATGTAAGCGTGGCGCCCATGTTCGCGCCGGACAGTCTGAGCCTGAGCTTTCTCACGATCCTGGTCATCTCGATGCTGGCCGCCTTCTGCCTGCCGCGACAGTTCCACGTGACGGTTGTCGAGAGCACCAGCGAGCGAGAAGTGAAGTGGGCGCGCTGGCTGTTTCCGGTCTATCTGGTCCTGATTGCCTTTTTCATCATTCCCGTTGCCGTAGCCGGGTTGGTGACCTTCGGCAGCGCTGAGGACGCCGATGCGTTCATGCTGCTGCTGCCGATGAGCGCCGGTCAGAATCTGCTGACCTTGCTGGCGATGCTTGGCGGCTTCTCGGCGGCAACGGGTATGGTGATCGTCGCTGCCGTGGCCCTGTCGATCATGGTCTCGAACGACATCATCATGCCGACTTTGCTGCGCGTACCGCTCACCTCCAGGGCCAGTGGTGCGGACCTCGGTCGTTCCCTGCTGATCATTCGCCGGGTGGTCATCATCGGTCTGTTGCTGATGGCCTGGGTGTACTACCGACTGTTCGGCTACAACGAAAGCCTGGCCAATATCGGATTGCTGTCCTTTGCGGCCGTAGCCCAGTTTGGACCCTTGGTGGTGGCGGCGATGATTTGGCGCGGTGCCAATCGTCGTGGTGCCATGACCGGCTTGTCCCTGGGCTTCGGGTTCTGGCTCTACGCGCTCCTGATGCCCGGCGTGCTGCGCGCCCTGGACCTGGGGGCCGATTTTCTGGCGTCCGGTCCCTTCGATCTCGCTGTCTTGCGCCCCGAGATGCTGTTCGGTCTTGAGATTCAGGATCCCCTGACCCACGGCGTACTCGTCTCGCTGACCTTCAATATTCTGGGCCTTTTGCTTGGCTCTCTGAGCGGCGGTGTGCGGGCCATCGATCGCATTCAGGCCAATGCCTTTCTCGGTGTGGCCAGTGCCGCGGGCTCTGATTCGGTGCCGCGCACGGGGATCGCGCGAGTTGGCGATTTCATGAATCTGACTCGCCGCTTCCTGGGCGAGCAGCGCACGTTGCAGACCTTCGGTGACTTTGCTCAGCTCCAGGGCAGGCCGCTGGTGGAAAGCGAGCCAGCAAGTGCAGAACTGGTCCGCCATACGGAGCGGGTCCTGTCCGGCGTGATCGGCGCCAGTTCGGCTCGCCTGGTGCTGTCATCGGCGCTGGCCGGTAGCGGGATGCCCTTCGATCAGGTCGTCAGTCTGCTTGATCAGACCTCCCAGAAGCTCAAGTTCCGCGACGAGCTGCTGCAGTCGGCGATGGAGAATCTGACCGAAGGCATCAGCGTGATCGACGCCAAGCTCCGACTGGTTGCCTGGAATCGCAGCTATCTGGAGATGTTCGACTACCCGGATGGCTTCATCCATATTGGCCGGCCGATCAGTGAAGTCCTGGAGTTCAACGCCCGACGAGGCCGCATGGGCGACGGTGACATTGAGGAGTTGGTCGAGCGCCGGATGTATTGGCTGCACCAGCGCAACCCGCATTTCTATGAGCGAATGGCTGCGGATGGGCGGGTGATCGAGATTCGAGGGAATCCCATGCCCGGTGGCGGATTCGTGACCAGCTTTACGGATGTAACGGAACGCAAGCGCACCGAACAAGCCCTGCGCGAATCAGAGCGTAGCCTGACCGAGGCCAAGTCGCAGCTGGAGCAGCGAGTCTACGAGCGGACCCGCGCTCTGACCGATCTGAACGAAGAACTCAAGCACGAAGTCGAAGTCCGGGCCCGAATTGAAGATGCGCTGACCGCCGCGAAGCGGGATGCGGATGAAGCGAATCAGTCCAAGACCCGCTTCCTGGCCGCAGCCAGCCACGACCTGTTGCAGCCGCTGAACGCGGCTCGCCTGTTCGCTTCTGCTCTGGAACAGAACGAAGACAAATCCGAACAGGAGCGGCACCTGGTCGAGCGACTCAGCGGATCGCTGACCAGTGCCGAAGAACTGCTGACGACCTTGCTGGATATCTCGCGACTGGATGCAGGCGCCATGCCCGTGCATCCCCGAGATTTCGCGGTCAACGATCTGCTCAAGCCACTGCACGCGGAGTTCTCTGCGATTGCTGAAGAGCGAGGGCTGGCGTTCGAGCAGGTGCTCTCCAGCGCTCGCATCGTGTCTGATCCCAAGCTGTTACGCCGGGTGCTGCAAAACTTCATCGCCAATGCCTTGCGCTATACGGAACAGGGCCGGGTTCTCGTCGGTTGTCGTCGCAGCGAAGGTCATTTGCGGATTCAGGTCTGGGATACGGGCCCCGGCATCAGTGAAGATCAGCAGCAAGCCATCTTCAGGGAGTTTCATCGCGTTGAAGGGGGGCGCCGTGCAGCTCGCGGACTGGGTCTGGGTCTGGCCATCGCCGAACGGATCGCGCGCATGCTGGACCATTCCATCGAGCTGCGGTCCGTGGTCGGTCGCGGTACGGTCTTCGAGATCATCGTGCCGCTGAGCGCCGAGGCCGTGCCCGAGCGCGCGGAGCGCCGGCAGCGACGCCGACCGGGTCAGGATCTCGATGGCCTGACCTTGCTGTGTATCGATAATGAGCCCGATATCCTGCTGGGCATGGTGTCCCTGATCCAGCCTTGGGGCTGCCAGCCCCTGACAGCGACCAATCAGGACGAAGCGATGGCCGTGCTCCAGGTCCATGGTCAGGCACCTGACCTCATGCTGGCCGACTATCACCTGGACGATGGCAAGAACGGGATTGATCTGATGAACCGGGTTCGTGCGCACTATGACCGTGAGATTCCCGGCATTCTGATCACGGCCGATCAAAGTGAGACCGTGCGTTTGACCGCACACGCTCAGGGCTACCGCATCCTTCAGAAACCGCTGCGTCCTGCCGCCTTGCGCGCGTTGCTCAGCCGCCTCCACAAGCAGACGATCAGAGACTGAGCAGCTCTGCTACCATCAAGTCCGGGACCGGCTCGCCGGTGACTTCTAGTTGGAGGAAATTCAGACGATGGGAATGTTCGATTTCGTAGGCGCTGCCGGCAAGAAGCTGTTCGGCGGTAGCAAGATCGATGAAAGAGCCGTTCGAGAGCATCTGATGGCGCTGGGCCTGAACGTCAGGGCACTGACCGTGATTGCTTTCCAGGATGAGAAAAAAGTGGCTCTTCTGGGCAAGGTCGATTCGGTCGAAGACAAGGAAAAACTGATCGTCGCTGCCGGAAACGTCAGCGGTGTTGAGCAGGTGGACGATCGCATTCGCGTCGAAACGCCGGCAGCGGAAACGGAAGCAGCGGCACCCGCGCCAGCCGACGTGCCGGAAGTGGATAACGCAGACGATGCGCCCGAGCCGCCGGAAGAGGAAACGCCGAATTCGCAGTTCTACACCGTGGAGTCGGGAGATACGCTGGGCGCCATCGCCAAGCGCTTCTACGGCAACGCCGGCAAATACATGGTCATCTTCGAAGCCAACCGCCCGATGCTCGAAGACCCGAACAAAATCTATCCGGGCCAGGTCCTGCGCATTCCGCAGGAAGACTGACTACCCACGAAATTAACGGCCTGAAAAGTCGCGAGGCAGCAAAGCGGATTCTCTTTGCTGCCTCGGGGGCTTGTTCGTCAGCAAGGTCCAGATATCCGGCTAGCTACCGGAGCTTTCGACTGTAGGCCGGTGCCACCAGCACGGCATTGACCAGCAGGCCGTTCAGTCCATCCAGATAGGCACGGACCGACGGATCCTCCGTGAAGGCAACGATGTGGCCGCGGCCGTGGTACTGGGTCATCAGGAACGGCTTGAAGGCCAGCTGACGACGGTTTTCTTCCCACAGATAGCCGCTGGCCAGCAGCTCGTCAGGGCCGGCATAACGGGCCACGATTTCGCCCTGGTCGCGCGAAGGCGGTGAAAAGATGCGGCGACCGCGAACGAGTGCCGGCACCTGTTCGGCCACGCCGGTCGCCAGCCAATGATTCGTATCCACGTCCGTATTGACCAGCACGCCGGCCACGCTATCGGGCGGACGATTTCCCGCTCGGGTGCGTTCGTCCAGATCGTCCAGCGACTCCAACTCAACGCCGCTGACGCGGGATTGCTCACCATCAATGGCGTTCTCATCGCTGCTCTGGCTGCTGTGTTC
Organism: Pseudomonadota bacterium; assembly: GCA_039414335.1. Classification (GTDB taxonomy): domain Bacteria; phylum Pseudomonadota; class Gammaproteobacteria; order Xanthomonadales; family Wenzhouxiangellaceae; genus Wenzhouxiangella. The sequence goes on from JBCDLQ010000018.1 coordinate 6,838, forward strand.
GGGGCGACTGGCGAGCAAATCGACATTGGGACTGGCCGCCCAGGCCGTGCCCCCAGCCAGCGTGACCAGGGTGCCGCCATCTTCTACCCAGTCCTTCAGCATGCTGGCGCCCGAACCGCCAAGGACGCCACCATAGCCTCCGCCCAGCCAGGGTGATGCGTCTGGCAGGATCACGACATCGAAGCGATTGAGGTCCGCCGCGCGCAGGGTCTGGGTGCGAATGACCGTGACCGGATAGCCGATCTGGCGCTCAAGAATGAAACGCACAGCCCCCGTTGAATTCGGACTTGTTGGCTGGTCCCAGGCCAGCGCAACCCGCGGCGCATGCAGGCGACGGACCTGATTGCTGCCGAAGCTGGGGCCGTCTATGATCCAGCTGTTGTCAGTGCCGGTCACGGTGGCGCCTGTTTCTTGCGCCAGTTGTTCCAGAGTGTTGCTGAGATTCTCGGAGTTGTCGGCTTGCTGGAAGATCAGGCTGCCAGCTGGATACCGTGTGCCGTTCAACTCAAAACCCTTCTGTGCACGGTCGATCGTCAGTCCGGCTTGCAACCCGGCTGCGAGCAGGCGAAGCGTTGCGGTCGAGCCTCCAGGGGCCACGAAAGCCAGGCGAGCGTCGGCATTGTCGAGTCGACCGACGCTGCCCGCATCGATGTCGACAGCTGTCAGACCTGCCGTCGACGGTGCTCGCCGGCAGCGCTCAATGTCGACGTTGAACATCAGCGGCAAGGACCAGCCGGTGACGTCATAAATCTGATCAGCTTCGCCGCGCGCGCGCCGGCGTTCCTGATCGGCCAGAAACTCATCGGGCATATCAATCTGTTCGTCGAGCAGAACCCGCAGCTGTCGGTAGCTGGGTTGAGCCGAAGGAATCACATAGCTTCCCGCAGCCAGGTCCAGGGCGCAGGCTTCCATGGCTTCTTCGATTCGAAAGACGTCCGAGCCATGACGAGCGATGACCTGAGCCAACTTGTCCGCGCCACCCTGGTCGGGCTGGGCGGGGATGACCCAAGCAGCCGGACCTTCGTCGCGCGCTTGCTCGAGGGCGGAACTGCGGTACTCGGCGAAGTCGCCCCAGAGTTCATCACGCCGATTGGCGACCGTTTCCAGTGTCGCCAGTGAGGCCGCGACGTATTCGACCACGGTCTGGCCATAGGTGATGACCTCACCATGACGCTTGCGGGCAACGAGTCCGCGAGCCGAGGCTTGCTCGTAGGTCATGGCGATTCCGCCATAGTAAGAGGGCCAGCTGGCGCCATAGCCCGGGTAGAAGGCATCGAAGATCTCCCGGGTGAAATAGGCATAGCCGTAGCGATCGAACCAGCGCGCATTATTGCGGCCGAATGCCGTAAGACTCTCTCGCTGTGATGCGGTCAGCAAGGGATTGAAGGGTTCCGCTTCCGGGGCGAAGAAGAAGGTGGTATCGGTGCCCATTTCGTGCGCATCGACCATGGCCAGGGGGAACCAGTCGAGCAGCGCCGCAACATGGCCCTGGGTTTCAGGCTGAGTCAATGGCAGCCAGTCGCGATTCAGATCGAAGAGATAGTGGTTGACTCGACCGCCGGGCCAGCGTTCATTGCGCTCGGCCGACAGGCGGCTGGGATCCGGTTCCAGCCCGAGATTCGATTCGAACTCGTTGACGAAGCGTGCGCGACCATCGGGATTCTGCAGCGGCGCGATGAACACCAGGCTGTTGGCCAGGATGTTCTGGGCCACCTCATCGTTGCGCGCAGCCAGCAGATACCAGGCCGTGACCATGGCGGCGTCGGACGGTGAGATCTCATTACCGTGCACTGCATAGGACAGCCAGGCGGTGGAAGGTACGCGTTCCAGCGCGGCTTCGATGTCGGCCTGATCGTGCTCATCGGGGTGGGCAATCATTTGAATATCGGCCTGGATGGCATCCAGATCGGCAATGCGTTGAGGTGTGCCGATGATGGCGTAGATCAGCGGCCGGCCCTGCCAGCTGGTGCCGTAGTTGATCAGTCGTATCCGATCCGGCTGCGCTTCGGCCAATGCCTCGAAGTACCGTTGAACGTGCTCAGAGGAACTGATGCGTTCGCCCATCGCGTGACCGAGGACGGTTTCCATGGTCGGAACTTCAGGGTCGAAATCGTTATGACCGAACCAACCCTCTGCTCGGACATCGGTATTCAGGCCGAACAGCAGCAGCAACAGCGGCAGTAGACAGGTAGCAACAGGGCGCATGGCAATGACTCGCGTTCTTGATGAAGCGCGTCAGCATAGCGCAGTGGCGTGACCTTGAAAGCCCTCGCTCGGGCTGAGCTTGTCCTAGAAGCCTTCTCGACCGGCTTCGGGTGGATCTACGGCCAGTTTCTGAGCCAGAAGGACGGCCTGGGTACGATTGGTGACACCGAGCTTGCGGAAGATCGCGGTCATATGGGCCTTGACTGTGGCTTCGGAGATGTCCAGATCATAGGCAATCTGTTTGTTCAGCATGCCTTCGGCCACCATCATCAGCACCCTGAACTGCTGCGGGGTCAGTTCGCTGATGCGCTCGGCCGTATCGAGTTCATCGGCCTGAGTCGCTTCGCTGACATTGCCATCGTTGGGGTTCCAGAGATTGCCGGCCAGGACGCTCTCCAGCGCCTCCCTGATCGTGTCGACGGAAGCCGATTTGTGGATGAAGGCGGCTGCCCCATGATCCATCGCACGCTGGATGACAACGACGTTGTTGTTGGCCGAGATCACGCAAACCGGTAGCTCTGGGTGATGGGCCCGCAGGTAAATCAAGGCTGAAAAACCCTGGACGCCCGGCATGTGCAGATCCAGCAGCACCAGATCGGCATCGGAATGGGATTGCGCAGCGGTCTCGAGGCTGGCCATGTCGTCGGCCTGGATGATTTCAGCGCCGCCCAAGGCGGTGGTCAGCGCCAGGCTCAGGGCCTCTCGAAACAGCGGATGGTCGTCGGCGACGATGACCCTGTGCGGCTGGTCCGTCATGGTGCGTGACTCTCCTCGGTTGAAAGAGCCCTGGCGCGGCAGGATGCCGGGCCAGGGGTCGGATCGATTGTCACGCGATTGTCCAACTCGATCAACGATTCTTCCGATTGTCGATCAGGTCATCGACGACTGCGGGCTCGGCCAGCGTCGAGGTGTCACCCAGGTTGGAGTAGTCGTTCTCGGCGATCTTGCGCAGGATTCGCCGCATGATCTTGCCCGAGCGCGTCTTGGGCAGACCGGGTGCAAACTGCAGGTGATCGGGCTTGGCGATGGGCCCGATTTCCGTGCGCACCCACTGGCTGAGCTCACCGACCAACTCGTCGCTGGATTCGAAGCCAGCCGTCAGGGTGACGTAGGCATAAATGCCCTGGCCCTTGACGTCATGCGGATAGCCGACCACGGCGGCTTCCGATACGGAGGGGTGAGCAACCAGCGCCGACTCGATCTCGGCCGTGCCCATGCGGTGACCGGAAACGTTCAATACGTCATCCATGCGACCGGTGATCCACCAGTAGCCATCTTCATCGCGTCGCGCGCCGTCGCCCGTGAAGTACACGTTGTCGAAAGTGGCGAAATAGGTCTGGTAGAAGCGCTCATGGTCGCCGTAGACCGTGCGCATCTGACCGGGCCAGGAGTCCTTGATGATCAGGGCCCCGTTGGTCGCGCCTTCGAGCTCCTTGCCGTCCGTATCGACCAATGCCGGCTGCACACCGAAGAAGGGTTTGGAGGCCGAACCCGGCTTCAGGTCCGTGGCACCGGGAAGTGGCGTGATCAGTACGCCGCCCGTTTCCGTCTGCCACCAGGTATCGACGATCGGGCAGCGTCCGTCGCCCACCACGTGGTAATACCACTCCCAGGCCTGCGGGTTGATCGGCTCGCCGACGCTGCCCATTACGCGCAGGCTGGCTCTAGAGGTCCTCTTGACCGGCTCGTCGCCATCGCGCATCAGCGCTCGGATTGCGGTGGGAGCCGTGTAGAAGCTGTTGACCTGGTGCTTGTCGATCACTTCCCAGAAGCGGGAGTTATCCGGGTAGCTGGGTACGCCTTCGAACATGACAGAGGTCGCGCGATTGGCCAGCGGGCCATAAACAATGTAGCTGTGGCCCGTGACCCAGCCGACATCGGCCGTGCACCAGTAGATGTCACCGGGCTTGTAGTCGAACACGATCTGGTGGGTCATGGCGGCATAGAGCAGGTAACCGCCCGTCGTATGCAGCACGCCCTTGGGTTTGCCCGTTGAACCGGAGGTGTAGAGGATGAACAGCGGGTCTTCCGCGTTCATGGGCTCGGGCTCGCAGTCGGCGCTGACCTTGGCCATTTCTTCGTCCAGCCAGACGTCACGACGCGCGTCCCAGGCGATGTCGCCGCCCGTGCGGCGAACGACGACCACTCGCTCGACGGTGGTGACTTCATCGGAAGTCAGCGCTTCGTCTACGTTGCGTTTCAGGGGAACGGTCTTGCCGCCGCGCACGCTCTCGTCGGACGTGATGACCAGCTTGGATTCGCAGTCGGAAATCCGATTGGCCAGGGCACCGGGGGAGAAGCCACCAAAAACCACGGAGTGGATGGCCCCGATACGGGCGCAGGCCAGCATGGCGTAGGCCGCTTCGGGAATCATTGGCAGGTACAGAGTGATGCGGTCGCCCTTGACCACGCCCTGGGCCTTGAGCACGTTGGCCATGCGGCAGACGTTCTCGTGCAGCTCACGGTAGCTGATGTGCTTGGCGACCTCAGGGTCGTCGCATTCCCAGATGATGGCGGTCTGGTCAGCATGCTCGGCAAGGTGCCGATCGATGCAGTTATAGGCGACGTTGAGCACACCGTCTTCAAACCAGCGGATATGCAGATCGTCCTTGGCGAAGGACACGTCCTTGACCTTGGTGAAGGGCTGGATCCAGTCCAGTCGTGACCGGGCCTGCTCAGCCCAGAAGCTCTCCGGATCATCGACGGAAGCGCGGTACATGGCTTCGTAATCCGATGCGGTGACATGGGCGTCGCTGAAGGACGCGTGAACGGGGTAGACCTTTGACTCACTCATTTTTTGCACCCAATGCTCAACAGGATTTCGAGTCTAGCAAGGGGGTTCGCTCGGACAGTATCCGACCAAAGTCGCGAATGGCGGGAATTGGGGCTTTTTGGCGCTCCGACTTTGGTCGTATAGACCAATCGGTAATGGTCTAGGCCCGCTGCCAAGTCGCATAGTCGAGCCACGCTGCCACGGGTGAATGAAGGCTTGCCGGCTGATGAGGGCACCTGCGGCGAAGCTAAACAATCCATGCCAATCAAGGAGCAGGCGTGATGAAGGGTAGATATTTTAGAGAAGCGTCCATGGTCGCCCTGGTGTTGCTGTTGAGCGCACCGGTATTGGCCGATGCCGATCCCAGCGAGCGCGAGCGCGCGCTGGAAGAACGCATCGCCGAGTTGGAGCGCATGGTCAATCAACTGATGATCGAGAGAGGGAATCAGGCCAGTGCCGAAGAGGCGGTCAGCGAGATTCGTCGTGACGTCGACGCGGTCAGTGAACGGGTGGCTGCGGTCGAAGAAGCCGAGTCCACGCCGGCGGCCGCCGAAATTGTTCGCGGCGCGACACGGTTCAATTACGGTGGGTACATCAAGACCGATGTGATGTCGACACGCTACAGCGGTGGGACCGTGGGTGCGAACAGCCTGATCCGTGATTTCCGGATTCCTGGACTGATTCCCGTGGGTGGCGATTCCTCGACCACCGATGTCGATTTTCACGCCAAGGAAACGCGGATGAACTTCGGTTTTGCTCATGATGTAGGTGATGGCCGCGAGGTGTCCGGTTTCATCGAGATGGATTTCCTGGTTGGCCCCGGCGGTAACGAGCGGATCAGTAATTCCTACAATCCGCGTGTTCGGCATGCCTTTATTCGCTATGGCAACTGGCTGGCTGGTCAGTACTGGTCGACCTTCTTCAACGTGGGTGCGCTGCCGGAAAATCTGGACTTCATTGGCCCGACTGAGGGTACGATCTTTGCTCGTCAAACGCAGTTCCGTTACACCAACGGCCCCTGGGAGCTCGCGATCGAGAACCCCGAAACCACCGTTACGCCGTTTGGCGGCGGCGGTCGCATCGTGACCGATACAGCCAATATTCCTGACGTGGTCGCTCGATACACGGTAGGTGGTGACTGGGGTAACTTTGTTGTCGCCGGTATTGGACGGCAGTTGTCGATCGATACGAGCTCTGGCACGGAACGCGAAACCGGTTTCGGTCTGAGCCTGAGCGGCAAGATCAACTTCGGCCGCGACGATCTGCGCTGGATGGTGTCTGGCGGTCCCGGCATTGGTCGCTACCTGGGTCTGAATACGGCCAATGACGTGGTCTTCGATGCCAACGGCGACCTGGAAGCCATCGACGCTTACGGCGGTTTCCTGGCCTATCGCCACTTCTGGAATGACCAGTGGCGCTCGACCTTTACCTTCTCGGCTTTCTCGGCCGACAACGATACGGATCTGACCGGAACGGGCGTGACCAAGGAGGTCTACAGCGGCCTGGCCAACGTGATCTATCAGGTCAATCCGAAGCTGCGCATGGGTATGGAATACGCCTACTCGCGGCGAGAGAATGAGACGGGCTTGTCGGGCAACATGAACCGACTGCAGTTCTCAACCATTTACGCGTTCTGAGTCGACGCTTGAACTGGACACCGATCGCTAGCGATCGGTGTTTGACCAGATTCTCCAATTCTGGTGTGCCTTGCCCGGCCGATCCTTTTTGATCTGCCGGGCGTTTCTATTTCCCCGTGGTTTTTGATACGGTGGCCAGCCATGGACTCTGACCACAGGACGCGATCGATTTGAGTTCCACACCGCGCCTCGAACTGACTTCCGAGCAAGACCAGGCCTGGCGAGCGCGGGGCGCCTGGACGGTGCGGCATGCGGGCGAGTTGGACGAGTTTCTTGATGAACTCCACATCGAGGCCGAACGCATCGATGCCCGGGATATCGAGCGCCTGGATTCTGCCGGGGCCCAGTTGCTCAGCCGATTTGCCCGTCGTATCGGTCTGGATCAGGCGGCCATCGTGCTCAAGGACGAGC
>JBCDLQ010000019.1:0-13738 GCA_039414335.1 Pseudomonadota bacterium
CGGATTCGTCAGCTGGAGGCGGCTGCCCTGAAAAAGCTCAAGGCGCGCTTCGACGCCTGATCCTCATTCGAACATTTTCTTTGATCTTTCGAGCCGGCAGAACACTCTGCCGGCTTTTTTAATGGAATCGATCTCGAAACAGAATGGGGCTCTCGCGCTGGTCCAGGGAATCAAATACGCCCAGGACGGGCCCGATTTCTGGCCAAAGATAAACAGTTTCGGCCAGAGTGCTGTACCAGCTCGATTGCGCTGGGCTCAATTGGAGCTGAAGCGTTTCGTCGCTGGCGAAAAAGTTTGCAGAGATGAAAAACTCGTTCAGCTGGAGCTGGGTAACTGAAGAAGGAAGCGAATCTGTCAGTTCATTGCCGACGAGATTCAATTCCCGCAAGGCACCCATCGCCCCCAGATTGATCGGAAGGGGGCCAGAGATTCCTTGCCAGAACAGGTTCAGCTCAACGAGCTGGGTCAGCTGTGTTAGCGAGTCAGGTAGCGGTCCACTCAGAAAGCGTCCGTTGAATGGCGAGCTGGGAATGCTCAAGACTTGCAGTGCGGTGAGATCTCCCAGATTGATGGGCAGTCTGCCCGACAGCGCATTGAAGCCCAGGCGGAGTTCCCTCAGATGCTCGAGTTCTGTCAGCGATTCGGGCAAGACTCCGCTCAGGTTGCTGTCCTGTAAATCAAGCACTTCAAGCGATCCCAGCTCGCCGATCCAGTTCGGTATTGAGCCCACCAGCAGGCTGGAGGAAAGATCCAGTATTTCCAGTTGTTGGAGCTGACGAAGGTCAGGGAAGGGTGCGGGGTTGAAGTTGTCGATCCGAAGCTCCCTGAGGTTCACCAGGGCGCCGATGTTGTCAGGGAATTGACCCGCGAAGCGATGATCCTGAATCTCTAGTACTTGCAGAGAACTGATGGTGCTGAGCCAATCTGGAAATTCATTGTTGTCGTTGATATCGCCATTGAAGTCATTTCTGCTCAAGCGAAGTTCTCTCAGCTGAGCCATATCCGCCAGATCAGGGGGCAGCTGATCGCCCAACAGATTGAAGTTGAGGTTGAGTACTTCGAGTCGGTTCAGTCCATTCAGCGTCGGTGGCAATTGTCCATTCATGTTGTTGAACGGCAGATTGATGACTCTGACTTCACCGTTGGGGTGAAGGGTGATGCCGCTCCACAGATTGCCATTAGCCTCCGTGCCCCAGCCGTCATTCAGGTTCCAATTGTTCCCGTTGCTCAGGTTGTAGATGTTGACCAGATCGGCGCAGTCGGAGAAAGCGATATTGGTCTGGGGGCAATTGGTGATGCTCAATTGCGCTTGTGCTGACGTCGCGAGCGAGCAAAGCCATGTCATGACGCCCAATGCTGCAAACAAGCGCCCCTTCGACTGGAGCGTCATGGCAGGTCGGCAACCAGTTCGAGGATGCGTGACAGCACCGAGTTGACCTCGAAGATATCGATGCCGCCGCTGCTGTCATTGGTCAGGCCGACGACGACCCAGGGCTCAGATTCGCCGTCCTTCTGCAGTAGCCAAGCGTTGGTTAACACGTGTTGACCCGTGCTGCCGGAGCTCAAACCACCGCCCTTGTACCAGACGCGCTGCCACTCTGAGCGCACGTTGGGCTGCGCCGCCTGATAGCCCATGGCCTGGTTCACGACCTCGAAACCCACGCTGTTGCGCGGCAGGGCGTGCATGCCGGCCAGGGTTCGACAGATATCGGTCGCTGAGGCGCTCCAGGTGCCCGTGGACAGCAGCGATTCGTGGAAGAAGGGGAAGCTCTGCGGGAAGGACGGCCCGAGGGGAACGATCTGATTGGTCAGGAACTGTTCTCTGAACGGCAGGTCGCCGTTGACATAGCTCAAGGCGGTGGGCAGATCGAAGCGACTGAACACGTGGAACTGCTCCGAGATGTTCAGGAACGGCAGCAATTGTTCCGTTTCCACGATGCCGTAGTCAGCGACCACCTGCTCGATGGCGCTTCTTCCGACCAGCTCATGCAGGTGATCCGTGCTCGTGTTGTCGCTGTCGGCCATCATCATCACCGCCATATCGCGGACCGTGAAGGGCGTGCCCAGGGGCTCGTTGTTGATGATGCCGCCTGCGGCCAGTTCCGAGGCCACGAGGTTGATCGTGTCTTCCGGCAGGCTCAGCCCGAGGTTCAAGTGCTCACCGACGGTGCCGATGACCCACATCTTGAAGATCGACCCCAGGGCGCGCGCCGTGTCCGGACTGCGGCTGATCACACTCTCGCACTGGCCATCGCTGTTGATACGCCCGACGAAGAGGCTGTTCGAGGCGGCCAGGGTCTGGAAGCGATCTGCCGCTTCGGTCAGGGTCAGATTCTGGTCTCCCGGAAACTGCACGGATCCGAAGAAGGGCTGCACGCTGAACAGGGTGACGAGTTCCTGGCCGGAATACTGAACACCCAGCTGGACAAAGCCGAGATCAGAGTTGGGGTTGTCGCCTTCGATCACGAATGTCGCGCGCACGGGGCTGATACCGATCAGATCAATCACCCGCGCATTCGGGAAGTTGACGCGCAGGTTGTCGTTGAAAAAGCTGACCAGGCCGGGTTGGTCGAAACCGGGCACGAAGCGCGCCTGAATCTCGGCCAAGGTCGTGGTTTCCGAAGCATCCAGCTCATCAATGATCCAATCCAGCTGGGCACTCAGCGTGTAGGGCGGTAGCTGGTACTCGTCATTGATGAAAGGCAGGAGGACGTCGATGTCCTCCGCGAATCGATCGGCGAAGATCTGATCGTCCAGACCTGCGCTCGATCTGGCGTTGGCCATGCAGGTGCCAGCCAGCAGCAACAGGGCCGCGCTGACGGAGAGCTGGCAAAGAATGGACAGCCGATTAATGTTGAGGAACTGTTTCATTGAATCGCTCCCTGCGCGATGGTCTCTTGAAAGACTAAAGCGCAAAACAACTCAATACTGGTTCAGGTCTCTGTGATTTTTCCAATCAGGAGGGGTTCGGGCTCCAGTACGACGCCGAAGGCAGCGGCGACGGATTTCTTGATTCGCGTGATCAATTCCAGCAATTTCGCGCCGCTGCCGCCCCCGTGATGGACCAGGACCAGCGCGTGGTTCCGATAGACGCCAAGCCCTTGATGTTGCTGGCCTTTGAAGCCCAGGTGGTCGATCATGGCGCCGGCGGCCAGCTTGATCTGGCCGTCCGGAAGGGGCCAGTGGGGGAGCTCGGGCCAGCGCTCCAGCGCGGCATTCGCCTGCTCTGTGGAGACGATGGGATTCTTGAAGAAGCTGCCGGCGTTGGGCAGGCGTGCCGGGTCCGGCAGGCGGTGGCGCCGCAGGCGCAGGATGGCGGCAACCAGCTCTCGCGCCGTGGGTTCGGTCTGGTTCCTTCCTGCCAGGGCCTCGCGCAGGCTAACGTAGCCCAATTCGGGTTGGAACTGGCGCGACAGGAGCAGCCGGACTTCACTGATGAAGAACCGTCCCGGCTCCCGGGATTTGAAGCGGCTGTCGCGATAGGCGAAGGCACAGGCGTCCCGATCGAGCTCGACCCAGCACTGCTCGCGCCGATCCCAGGCTGTCAAAGATTCAAAGACCTGATCGAGCTCGACGCCATAGGCGCCGATATTCTGGATCGGCGCCGCACCGACGCTGCCGGGAATCAAGGCCAGATTCTCGATGCCGTGCAGCCCGCGATCGAGGCAGGTTCTGACCAGCCCATACCAGGACTCGCCGGCTGCGGCGCAGACGCGCACCTGGTCGGGGACATCCGTCTCTTCAAAGCGCAGGCCGCGCAGTCGACACAGAAGAATTCGTCCGGGGAAATCATCGAGGAAAACGGTGTTGGAGCCGCCGCCCAGGATCAGCTCCGGGCCGTCGGCATCGCTCAACGCTTCCAGCTGTTCAGGACGATCGATGACGAGCAGTTGGTCGGCCTGTGCGGGCAGCCGGAAGGTCGACAGGGCCTCGAGATCGGCGTTGCGGATCGAGGTCTTTTCAGGCATCCGATGCAGACCAGGCCTGGATGCAGTCGCGAATCAACCCCGGGCCCTGGTAAATGAATCCCGTGTAGATCTGAACCAAGTCGGCGCCGAGTGCTCGCTTTTCCGCCGCGTGCTCGCCGCGGGTGATGCCGCCCAGACCGATGATGGGGAAATCCGCACCCAGCTGCTCTCGAGCAATGGCCAGCGTGTGATTGGCATTCGGACGAACGGGCGCACCGCTCAGGCCGCCGGCCTCGTCCGCGTGCCGATGACCGGCGACGGGCGTTCGATCCAGCGTCGTGTTGGTGGCGAGCAGGCCGTCGATGCCCGATTCGCCAACAACATCGAGGGAGGCGCGCAGGGCTGTTTCATCCCAGTCGGGCGCAATCTTGATCAGCACGGGGCGAGTCAGGGAATGGTCCCGCGCCAGCTGGTCGCGCAAGTCCGTCAGCTCGGCTAGCAGTTCGCGCAAGGGGCCCATGTCCTGAAGTTCGCGCAGATTTGCCGTGTTCGGCGAGGAGATGTTGACCGTGATGTAGTCGCAGTGGGGAAAGACCTTTTCAAGGCAGTAGCGGTAGTCATCAGCAGCCTTGTCGACAGGCGTGTCTTTCTGCTTGCCGATGTTGGCGCCGACGATGCCCTGGAAGCGGCGTTTCTTGAGTCGCTGGACCAGATGATCCACGCCCTTGTTATTGAAGCCCAGTCGATTGATCAGGCCCTCATGCTCGGTCAATCGGAACATGCGCGGCTTGGGGTTGCCCGGTTGCGGCTTCGGCGTGACCGTGCCGACTTCGATGAATCCGAAGCCCAGGTCACCCATGGCATCGATGTAGTCGCCGTTCTTGTCCAGGCCGGCGGCCAGGCCCACGGGGTTGGGAAAGCGCAGTCCAAGGCAATCGAAGGGTTCGTTCAGGTGGCAGCCACCAAGAAAGCGGGGCAGGCCGACAAGCCGCCCCTTGGCCAGAGCGTTCAGAGCCACGTCGTGCGCCACTTCCGGCGGCAGCAGGAATAGTCCCTTGCGCAGCCAGCCGTACATGACCTTAAGCGCCCGCCACGATCAGCATGGCCAGCAGGCCGAGCAGGCCGGCGGCGGCCGCCAGACCCAAAATGACCAGGGCGATGATGCCCAGGCCGCTGAGAGCGCCGGCCAATAGGATCAGCCCGACGTAGAAGGCGGTGATGAGCACGATGACGGCGATCTGCAGCCAGCCCAGGATCAGCCCGGCCTTGGCGAGCACTTCACCGTTTTGATCGTTGAGCGGGCTGCGCAGCTGCTTCAGCGCCGCATGGCCGGAGACGATGGCCGCCAAGGATCCCAGGATGGGGAAGGCCACCCACGACAGAATCCCGCAGATCAGGCTGAGCAGGGCGAGTGGGTTGGTCTCTGATGATTGCGCCATGGTCGTTCTCCGTTCGTCTCCAGCCCAAAGACCCGACCGCCAGGCGGCGGCCGGGCGTTCAGCTTACAGGTCGAACTTGATGCCCTGGGCCAGCGGCAGTTCCGTCGACCAGTTGATCGTGTTGGTCTGGCGGCGCATGTAGGTCTGCCAGGAGTCCGAGCCGGACTCGCGACCGCCGCCCGTTTCCTTCTCACCGCCAAAAGCGCCGCCGATTTCAGCGCCCGAGGTGCCGATGTTGACGTTGGCAATGCCGCAGTCCGATCCGCGATGGGACAGGAAATACTCGGCGTTGCGCACGTCGGTCGTGAAAATTGACGAGGACAGACCCTGACGCACGTCATTGTGCATGGCCATGGCATTGTCCAGCGTGTTGTAGGTCATCACGTAGAGGATCGGCGCGAAGGTCTCTTCCTGGACGAGATCCCAGTGATTTTCGGCGCGGATGATGGTCGGTTGCACGAAATAGCCGTCGCCCTCGATGCGCTCGCCACCGACCAGTACTTCACCGCCTGCAGCCTTGGCTCGGGCCACGGCATCTTCGAAGCGCTTGACCGCGTGCTCGTCGGTCAGGGGGCCCATCAGCGTGTTCTCATCCAGCGGATCGCCTATACGGACCTGACCGTAGGCCTTCACCAGCGACTCGATGACCGAATCGGCGATCGACTCCTGCAGGAACAGGCGGCGCGTGGTGGTGCAGCGCTGGCCGGCCGTGCCGACGGCGCCGAAGACCACGGCCGGAATGGCCAGTTTCATGTCGGCGGTCTCATCAATGATGATGGCGTTGTTGCCGCCCAGCTCGAGCAGGCTCTTGCCCATGCGGCCGGCAACCTTCTCGCCGACATCGCGGCCGATCTGAGACGAACCCGTGAAGGACATCAGGGCGACGCGTTCGTCAGCGACGAAGGTCTGCGCCAGTTCGTGGCCGGCTTCCATGAAGGAGGTGAAGATCGGCGGCACGTCCGTGCCCGCCAGTGCTTCGTTGGCGATGTTCTGGACGGCAGCGCAGCACAGCACGCCCTTGGGTGAGGGCTTCCAGATCGTCGCGTTGCCGCAGACGGCGGCCAGCAGGGCGTTCCAGGCCCAGACGGCGACGGGGAAGTTGAAGGCTGTGACCACGCCGACCACGCCCAGGGGATGCCACTGTTCGTACATGCGGTGGCCCGGGCGTTCGGAATGCATGGTCTTGCCGTAGAGCATGCGCGACTGACCGACGGCGAAATCACCGATGTCGATCATCTCTTGCACCTCGCCATCGCCTTCGGCCTTGATCTTGCCCATTTCCAGTGACACGAGGGAACCCAGCGGGTCCTTGTAGTCACGCAGGGCCTGGGTCACGAGGCGAACGGCGTCGCCGCGCACGGGTGCGGGCACCATCTTCCAGGCGTCGGCCGCTTCCTGAGCGGTCTTGATGACCTTTTCGTAGTCGGCGTTGGTGGCGCCGCTGACCTGAGCGATGATTTCTCCCGTGCTGGGGTTGACCGAGTCGACCAGCACGTCCTGATGAATGTCTGACCACTGGCCCGGTCCGAAGCAGGCCCCCGGGTTGATGTCCTTGAGGCCGAGCTGTTGAAGAATGGTTGCGATGTTGGTCATGATCCCGGTCAACTCCCGTTGAGTGTTAGCAAAGCCCTCTATTATCGCACCGATGGGCGCTGAGAACAGCGGCCTGCGTGCTATTCTCTCGCCCAGTCTCGCAGGCCTTGGAGGGCCCGGTTTTCTTGCCGGGCCAACTGAATGTGAGCTGAATGAAACTATCTGATTCAGGTGCTGTCCATCTTGGCAGGCCCGGGTCGTCAGCGACGGAGAAAGGACGGCCCGAATGGGCGAACGTGAAGTGGATCAACTGCTCGTTGAGCGGGTACAAAAGGGTGACAAGAAGGCCTTCGACGTGCTGGTCGGTAAATATCAGCATAAGATCATCAGCCTCGTGTCGCGCTACGTGTCCGATCACTCGGAGGCCATGGATGTCGCGCAGGAGGCATTCATCAAGGCCTACAGGGCATTGGCTCGGTTCCGTGGCGACAGCGCGTTCTACACCTGGTTGTATCGCATCGCCATCAACACGGCCAAGAACCACCTGGTTGCCCAGAGCCGCCGTCCGCCGCAGACCGATGTGGATGCACAGGACGCGGAACAATATTCAATCGACACGCGTCTGAAGGATCGCGGGTCACCTGAACACGAGTTGCTCAGAGAAGAAATTGAGAACACGATTCATCAAGCCATTTCCGATCTTCCCGATGATCTGCGTGTCGCGATCACGCTGCGAGAAATGGAAGGTATGAGCTATGAGGAAATCGCGACCACCATGGATTGCCCGATCGGCACCGTGCGGTCAAGGATCTTCAGGGCTCGAGAGGCCATTGACCAACGACTTCGTCCTCTGCTGGACAACCAGTGATTTTTATGGAAATTTTTGAGCGGGCTTTGACGACCACATGAGCGATTCGACTGAAAATCTATCCTGTCTGATGGACGGTGAGCTGGATGCGGAGGGCCGGCAGTTCTTGCTGCGGCGCCTGTCCAATGACACCTCCATGACCCTGACCTGGCGCCGCTACCATCTGGTGCGCGCTTGTCTTCATCAGGAAATGAGCAATCCGACCTGTATCGCCGAACGCATCTCCGTTGCGATTGATCAGGAAGGTACGCCTCGCGCCTCAACTGCCACGCGCTGGATTCGGCCGCTGGCGGGTGGTGCGATTGCTGCCAGCGCCGCCTTGTTCGCGATCGTCGCAATCAATTCCAGCGTCCTGCAGCGGACCCAGCCGGGCGCTGAGCTCGAGCCCGGCTTTATCGCGCAGCCGACGTCTCTGGATCAACCGTTCTCGCGCCAGCCCATTCCGGTCAGCTTCAACGAGATGAGCCCCGCCCAGCGTCAGCGCGTCAATACTTACGTGCTGCGCCACAATCAGGCGGCTGGCGGCAGCGGCTTCGTGTCCTACATCCCGATCGTCACGGGCGCCCAGGGCGAAAGCATCGAGGTGGAATCCGCCGTCGCCGATGAGGCTGAATCAACGCCGGAACGAGCTGCACAGGCGCGCTGATCGATGATGCTCGCGCGCTGGCCTGGCCGCAGTTTCCTCATTCTGTCTCTTGCACTCCTCGTCAGCCCGCTCCGGGCTGACGACACGGCCACTGTCGAGCAGTGGCTGGACCGCATGGCGCGTGCGGTCGAAACGCTGAACTATCGCGGCACGCTCGTGCACTGGCGCGGCGATCAGCTCGACACGCTCAAGATCATTCATCGCTCGGACGAGCAGGGCGTTCGCGAGCGGCTCTATTCGCTCAATGGCGAGCCGCGAGAAATTTTGCGCGAGGGCGATCAGGTTCGCAGCCTCCTCGCAGGCGATGAGCCGATGGTGGTCCAGAGCCAGCTCACGGCTCGGCTCCTGCCCAATCTACCGCTCAGCCGTCTGCGGTCCGCCGAGCAAGCCTATGAAATGCGGGTTCGCGGCGAAGAGCGCGTTGCGGGACTGCAGACGCGCATTGTTGAAATTCTCCCTCGGGATGAGTTTCGTTACGGCCATCGTTTCTGGTTGGAACAGCAGACGGGCATGTTGCTGCGATCGGCGCTGCTTGATCAGGATGGGCGGGCCATTCAACAGCTGACCTTCGTTGAAATCGAGATGGGCGCGCGGATCAGTGACCTGGAGCTTGAGCCTGAACTCAAGCCGGAAGTCGTCCTCGAAACACGCATGGAGCAGAACCTGCCGGCGGTTGATCACGGCGAGTTGAATCGTGCATCCTGGACGCCCCCCCGCGTTCCTGAGCATTTCCGCCTGGCGCGCCAGGGTCAGGGCTTGGCCGAGAGTGGCGAGGTCTTCGAGCATCTCCTCTACAGTGACGGCTTGGCCAGCTTTTCGATCTACATCGAAGGCGGTGCGTCAGGCTATGGCGGCTCTCGCCTGGAATCTCTGGGCTCGGTTCATGTCTACACCGGTTCGCTCAACGGTCGCCTGATCACCGTGGTGGGCGAAGTCCCGCTGGCGACGGTCCAGCTGGTCGGTCGATGGTTACGCATGCCGCCCGGAGCACCACGCCAGCGCTGATGGACCGACTCTGGCAGCCTGCCGTCGTTGTCGGTTCGAGTGCCGGACGCGTTCGGCTGCAATTCGATCGCATCAGCCAGTGTGAGCGCTGTCTTCGAGGCGAAGGCTGCGGGGCCGGTGTCTTTTCTCAGCTGTTTTCTCCTCGTTCCTCGAATATCGAATTGTCGACTGATCGTGACTGGGCCGTTGGCCAGCGCGTGCGTGTTTGCGTACCGGCCGAGGCGCTGGCCACGGGTGCCCTGTCCCTGTACGGATGGCCTCTGGCAGGCTTTCTCGCGGGCGCAATCCTTGGCCATGCGCTGGCGCCTGAGAGCGGCTCCATGGACCTGTTCGCGTTGCTGACGGGCGGACTGTTTGCCGGCGGAGCCGCCCTGCTGGCCTGGCGTCGACGGACAGATCGATGGAACCCCGAGATCGAAGCATTGTCTTGTGATTCATCGCCAGATGACGCCTGAGGGCGCATCCTTGACCCACTGTTTTGAAATGAGTGCGCTGATTCAGGTGCCTCGACATTTTTTGCAAGGAGTAGAACGAATGCTTCGTAGTGTTTTTGCCGCTGGCCTGTTGCTTGTTGTTGGCACCCCCTTGGCATTGGCCGCGACCGCCGTGGATTTCACCGAGGTCGTCGAGGATTCCATTCCCGCCGTGGTCAATATCCAGACCGTGCGATTCGGAACGCGTCCCGATCGCCAGCCAGAGGAAACTCAGCGTGGTCAAATGCCCGAAGGCCTTCCGGATCTGTTCGATGGACTGTTCCGAGGTCCCCGGGGCGGTCGTGGACAGCCTGATCGCCGAGGTGGTGGTTCCGGATTCATCATGACCGAGGATGGACTGGTGGTCACCAACCACCATGTGATCGACGGCGCTGATGAAATTCTGGTCCGCCTCGCGGACCGCAGTGAGTATCCAGCGACGCTCGTGGGTTCTGATGAGCAGACGGATATCGCTGTTCTTCGAATCGAATCCGAGGCGCCGCTGCCGACCCTGTCTTTTGGCGGAACGGAAGATCTGCGACAGGGTGAGTGGGTCATTGCAATCGGGTCACCCTTTCAGTACGAGCAGTCGGTGACCGCTGGCATCGTCAGTGCCAAGGGCCGCTCGCAGGCCTCTCAGCAATACGTGCCCTTCATCCAGTCCGACGTGGCCATCAACAGGGGCAATTCCGGTGGGCCGCTGATCCGTACGGACGGTACGGTCGTCGGCATCAACTCCTGGATCCTGAGTTCGAATGGCGGCAACATCGGGTTGTCCTTCGCTATTCCGAGCGAAATTGCCGAGTCGTCCATCGACCAGCTGCTGGAATTCGGTCGCGTCTCTCGGGGCTATCTGGGCGTCAATATCGAAAGCATATCTCGCCAGGAAGCAGAGGCCCTGGAGCTGGATCGGCCGGCCGGTGCCTTTATCACCGGTGTTCAGGAAGACAGCCCCGCCGATCGTGCTGGCCTTCAAGTCGGTGACGTCATCCTGCGAGTCGACGGTCAGACGATCGAAGTGCACACGGAGCTACCGCCCCTAATCGGGACGATCCGGCCGGGTACGGAGGTGGATGTGGACATCTTCCGCTGGGGTGAAGAGGTGACCTTGCAAGTCGTTCTCGAAGAGCTGCCTCAGGACGCCATGGAAGAAGATCGAGAGGAAGCCGCCGAGGGAATGCCGTCCAACGCCCTGGGCCTCTCGGTAGAGCCCCTGGATAGTGACACCCGTCGACGGTTTGGCGATCCGGAAGGCGGTGTACTGATCAGCCAGGTCGAGAGCGATAACGCCTATCGTGCGGGCGTTCGCCGTGGGCAGGTGATCCTGATGATCAATAATCAGCCTGTCGACAGCCTCAGCGATTTCGAGGACGTGGTTGAAGACCTGGACCCTGAACGGTCCGTCGCCCTGTTGCTGCATCTACCGAATGGCAACACGACTTTCGTGGCCTACAGTCCCGAGTCCGTGAACTAGGGCGGGATCCACTCAGTTTGAAAAGCTTTCCGGGCCGGCAGCGTGTCTGTCGGCCCGGTATAATGAGGGGTTTGGTCACCGCCATCATCCCGCCACCTTGACGAGTGATATGGATGCTAGTGGCTCGTTCCGTATTCAATTGATGCCCCTTTAATGACAGATACCCGCCGCATCCGAAATTTTTCCATCATCGCGCACGTCGATCATGGGAAATCCACGCTGGCTGACCGATTCATTCAGGTCTGCGGGGGGTTGAGCGATCGTGAAATGGCTGAGCAGGTGCTCGACTCCATGGATATCGAGCGCGAGCGCGGCATCACGATCAAGGCCCAAAGCGTCACGCTGAACTACACGGCCGAAGACGGCGAGACCTATCAGTTGAACTTCATCGACACGCCGGGACACGTGGATTTTTCCTACGAGGTCTCGCGTTCCCTGGCCGCCTGCGAAGGCGCGCTGCTCGTCGTCGATGCTGCCCAGGGCGTGGAAGCGCAGAGTGTGGCGAACTGCTACACGGCAGTCGAGCAGGGCCTGGAAGTCATCCCGGTCATCAACAAGATCGACTTGCCCGCCGCCGATCCAGAACGGGTCAAGCATCAGATCGAAGACATCATCGGGATCGATGCGCAGGATGCGATTGCCGTCAGCGCCAAGACCGGTGTTGGCATACGCGACGTTCTGGAAGCGCTGGTCAAGCGCATTCCGCCGCCTGAAGACAAGAGCGACGGCCCGCTGCAGGCGCTGATCGTTGATTCCTGGTTCGACAATTATCTCGGCGTGAACTCGCTGGTCCGGATCACGCAGGGTGTCCTCAACAAGGGCGACAAGATTCGAATCATGTCGACCGGTGAGGAGCACGGCGCGGATCAGATCGGCATCTTCACACCGAAGCGGACCGCCTCCCAGCAGCTGAGCTGCGGACAGGTCGGCTTCATTGCGGCGGGCATCAAGGAAGTGCACGGCGCGCCCGTGGGTGACACGATCACCAACGCCCGCCTTCCGGCCGATGAGCCGCTACCAGGCTTCCAGCCGCTGCAACCGCGCGTATTCGCCGGCATTTTCCCCGTCGACTCGAGCGACTATCCAGCCCTACGCGAAGCGCTGGACAAGCTGCAGCTCAACGACTCGGCGCTGCAGTTCGAGCCCGAAACCTCCGTCGCCCTGGGCTTTGGCTTCCGCTGTGGCTTCCTCGGCATGCTGCACATGGAAATCGTGCAGGAACGTCTCGAGCGCGAATATGATCTGGATCTCATCACCACGGCGCCGACCGTGGTCTACGAGCTGGAAATGACCGATGGCGAAGTCGTCAGCCTGGATAACCCGGCTGGTATGCCGCCGATCAACAAGATTTCGGAAATTCGCGAACCCATCATCGAGGCCCATATTCTCGTGCCGCAGGACTATGTGGGCGCGGTCATCGGCCTGTGTGAGGAGAAGCGGGGCGCGCAGAAGGACATGCGCTTTCTCGGCGGCCAGGTCCAGCTGACCTACGAACTGCCGATGTCGGAAGTCGTGATGGACTTCTTTGATCGACTGAAGTCCTGCAGCCGGGGCTTTGCCTCCTTCGAATATGACTTTGTCCGCCATCAGGCCGGTCCTTTCGTGCGACTGGACCTGCTGATCAACAGTGAACGTGTCGACGCCCTGAGCGTGATCGTCCACCGCGACTTTGCCGACCGGCGCGGGCGTGAACTGGCTGAAAGAATGCGTGAACTTATTCCGCGCCAGATGTTCGATATCGCTATCCAGGCGGCCATTGGCTCGCACATCATTGCGCGATCGACGGTCAAGGCCTACCGGAAGAACGTGACCGCGAAGTGCTACGGCGGTGACGTGACGCGGAAGCGCAAACTGCTGGAGAAGCAGAAGGCCGGCAAACGCCGCATGAAGCAGGTCGGCCGCGTCGAGATTCCGCAGGAGGCCTTCCTCGCCGTCTTGCGGACCGATAACGAACGCTGATTCTCACCGAAGAACAAGAACACAGAGATATTTCATGTACATCGACTACGCCCTGATCCTGACCCTGCTGACGCTGGCTACCGGCGTGCTCTGGGCGCTGGACAAGCTGATCTTTCGACGTGGCCTGGAGAAAGGCGAACATCCCCAGGGCATCGGCAAGCCGATCGAACTGGTGGGCTCCTTCTTTCCGATCCTTTTGCTGGTTCTGGTCTTTCGCTCTTTCCTGTTCGAGCCCTTCAAAATTCCATCGTCTTCGATGGTGCCGAACCTTCTGATTGGTGACTTCATCGTCGTCAACAAGTTTGCCTACGGCCTGCGACTGCCCGTATTGAACAACCGCTTTCTGGAAGTCGGTGATCCGGAGCGAGGCGATGTCGCGGTCTTTCGATATCCCGTTGACGGCCGCACGAACTACATCAAACGCGTGATCGGC